>CAYPPC010000078.1:289-11313 GCA_964412435.1 uncultured Paludibacter sp. | reverse complement strand
CAGCAAATTTTACGGGAATATGGATACACCAATGTGAAAAATGGTGGCGGGCTCATGCACATGATGATGCGTCAGTAAATAAGCTTTCACTAAAATAACTGAAACTGCACCTGTCAGCCCGACCGGTGCAGTTTTGTTTTAAATGTTCAAATGTTTTCATAAACGATTTTATCTTAAAATTGCATCGCTTCATTAAACTATCACCCGGCTCCCCAGTCAAAATTTAATGTACTGAACTTAATCAGAAGGCATTTTTTAAACTGTTATATAATCGCTTTTAGGTAATCTAAAAAAACATAAATGAGTGCAGATTACAGCTTTATGGAAGCATATAATAGTTATCTTTGATTTCTTTTGAGAAAATCTGACTGTTCATTATGGAGGATGACTAACTCTTTCTAAAGTGAGCAGAAAGTTTATTCTCATAATTATACTGTTGAAACTTTTATAATTATGAAACAGCCATTAGAATCAAATTTTCACCTTTGAGAATGAAGGTGGATGGCGTGTTCCATACGACCATAGTGTGAAAAAATAAAATATATTCGTATGAATAAAAGAACCAAATACATTCTTATTGCAGCAATTGTTCTGCTTATTGCCGGAATGGCATTTTATCCTTATTTCAAGAAAATAGGAGGGAAAGATGAAGGTCCCGGCGGAATGCCCGGCGGCGGTGGCAAAGGACGCCCGGCCCTGATGGTGTCCGGCACTGTTCTTACTCCTCAAACTCTGGATGATATGTTCCGGATGAAAGGGGTGCTGCTTCCCGACGAAGAGGTGAGTCTCAGTTTTGAGACCAGCGGAAAAATTACGGCTATTTACTTCAAAGAGGGTAGTCATGTGGAGAAAGGTGCATTGCTCGCCAAAGTAAATGATGCTCCTTTGCAGGCTGAATTGAAAAAACTGCAAACACAACTTCCGCTGGCAGAAGACCGGCTCTACAGACAGCAGACCCTGCTTGAAAAAGATGCTGTGAGTCAGGAGACCTACCAGTCGGTGGCCACGCAGTTAGAAACCCTTAAAGCGGATATCGAGCTGGTGAAAGCACGGATTGCTCAGACGGAATTGCGGGCTCCATTCAGTGGAGTCATCGGCCTTCGGCAGGTGAGCGAGGGGGCTTACGCATCTCCCTCGGTGGTACTTGCCAAGCTGACCAAAATTTCTCCGCTTAAGATTGAGTTTTCCCTTACAGAGAACTTTGTTGATCACATTCAGCAGGGCACACCACTTTCATTTACTGTAGCTAATGACAGCAAAGAGTATAACGCCCGGGTATATGCGGTGGAGTCACACCTTGACGAAAATACGCGTACTGTTTTTGCCCGAGCTCTTTATGATAATCCGGGAGGAAGAATCAAGCCGGGACAATCGGCCAATGTGATGATTCAGCTCAACCGGGTTGAAAATGCAATTGTGATTCCGGCCATCTCCAGCATCCGTGAAATGGGGCGACAAATTGCCTATGTTTACGAGAATGGAAAAGCCAAAGAGATTGAAATCACCGTGGGTCTGAGTACTTCCTCCTCCATTCAGGTGACCAGCGGTTTGTCGCTGGGCGACACCCTGCTCACTACCGGTGTGATGCAACTGCGGGATGGAATGGCAGTAACCATCAATAAAATGGAACAGAATGTTTCCGGACAGTAATTTCTATTCGGTGAAACAGCTGTTTTGCTGAGTTTTTGTTTTTAAGAATAACATAAAATAGGGCTCATTCAATAACTTGAGTTTATTCAAAAAAGTTTAAGAGCCGGTGAATCTATGAATATTTCCGAATTAAGTATTAAACGGCCCGTGCTGGCAACGGTTTTTGTACTGATAATTATCATATTTGGTATTATTGGATACAGCAGTTTGCCTGTGCGCGAATATCCCAACGTGGATAACCCGATTATTACGGTAAGTGTTTCCTACCCCGGGGCCAATGCTGAAGTAATTGAAAATCAAATTACAGAACCCCTGGAGCAGAATATTAACGGTATTCCGGGCATTCGCTCGCTGACCAGTATGAGTAGTCAGGGTTTTGCCCGGATCACGGTGGAGTTTGAACTGAGTGTCGATATGGAGACTGCAGCCAATGACGTACGCGACAAAGTATCGAGGGCGCAGCGCTATCTGCCGCGCGACTCGGAACCGCCCACTGTTACCAAAGCGGATGCTGACTCCGATCCGATTATGCAGATTACGGTGCAAAGTCCTACCCGCTCACTGCTTGAGCTCTCTGAAATTGCTGAACTCACCGTGAAGGAACGGCTCCAGACCATCTCCAATGTGAGTGCAGTAGAAATTTGGGGTGAAAACCGCTACTCCATGCGACTCTGGCTCGATCCGGTTCGAATGGCGGCATACAGTGTCACTCCCATGGATGTGAAAATGGCACTCGATCGTGAAAATATTGAGCTTCCTGCCGGTACCATCGAAGGGGATCACCTGGAGCAATCTATTCGTACGATGGGGCTGCTGATTACGCCCGAAGATTTTAATAATCTGATTATTATTGAAGATCAGACCCGCATTGTTCGCTTCCGCGATATCGGACTGGCTGAGCTGGACACTGAAAATCGGCAAAATATCCTGAGACGAAACGGGGTACCGATGGTCAGTTGTGTGATTATTCCACAGCCCGGAGCCAACCATATTAATATTGCCGATGAAGCCCGCGACCGTATCGGTCAAATGCAAAAAGACCTTCCTGATGATGTGAATGTGGATGTGGTTTTTGATAACACCCGCTTTATTCGTGCTTCTATCAATGAGGTGGAAACTACAGTGCTAATCGCCTTTTTGCTGGTGATATTTGTGATTTTTATCTTTTTGCGTGATTGGCGAATTACTTTGATTCCAACGCTGGTAATTCCTATTTCTCTTATTGGAACCTTCTTCGTAATGTATCTGCTCGGCTTCTCGATCAACGTGCTTTCAATGCTGGCGGTGGTGCTCTCGGTGGGCCTGGTAGTCGATGACGCCATCATTGTTACCGAAAATATTTATGTGAAAGCTGAAGAGGGCAAGTCGGTGCCCCGGGCGGCCATTGAGGGTTCAAAGGAGATTTTCTTTGCGGTGGTTTCAACCACAATTACCCTGGTAGCTATATTTTTCCCTATCGTTTTCCTGGAAGGAATGACGGGGCGACTCTTCCGGGAGTTTAGTATCGTAATTTCCGGGGCTGTTATTATCTCCTCATTTGTGGCGCTCTCTTTTGTTCCGATGCTCTCCTCCAAACTGCTTAAAACAAAAGAACGCGGCTATTTTTACAGAAAAACAGAAGGCTTCTTCCTGTCACTCAATGATTTTTATGAAAACACACTGCGTGGATTCTTGAAAAGAAAATGGCTGGTACTGCCTATCATTGCCGCTGCTATTGTACTGATTTTTGTTTTCTGGAAAACAATTCCGGCTGAGATGGCTCCCCTCGAAGACCGCTCTGTTGTGATGGTGCGAACCTCTGCGCCTCAAGGTGCCACTTTTGAATTTACACGTGATTATACCGACCGCATTTCAGAAATTGCCGACTCGGTGGCTTCGGAGCGTGTTTCAAATATCAGTATGACCCGGAGTGGTTTTGGTATGGTGCGTTTAGTACTGCCTGATATCAGCGAACGCGAAAGATCGCAGATGGAAATTGCGGATGCATTGAGTGCATCGGTGCGTAACGAAACTGCGGCACGGGCTTTTGTTCAGCAGCAGTCAACCTTTGGCGGCCGCCGTGGCGGAATGCCTATTCAGTACGTGTTGCAGGCACCTTCCATTGATAAACTGGAGGAGTTTATTCCGAAGTTTATGGAGAAGGTAAACAGTAACCCTGCTTTTCAGATGGCCGATGTGAACCTGAAATTTACCAAGCCGGAGACGCAAATTGTGATAGACCGCGACAAGGCAGCCATTTTGGGTGTGAGCACCCGGGATATTGGACAAACGCTGCAGTATGCATTGAGCGGACAGCGGATGGGCTATTTCTATATGAATGGAAAGCAGTATCAGATTTTGGGTGAAATCAACCGCCAGCAACGCAATACAGCGGTTGATTTGAAAACGATCTATCTGAAAAACAATAAAAAACAGATGATTCAGATGGATAATCTGGTGAGGCTGGAGCAGACAGTGGCACCGCCTCAGCTCTATCGCTTTAACCGTTTTAGCTCCGCTACGGTAACCGCCGGACTGGCCAAAGGTTACTCCCTGGGACAGGGTCTTGAAGAGATGGATAAAATTGCAGCTGAGGTGCTCGATGATTCTTTCCGGACCGCTCTGGAGGGTGAATCACGCAACTTCCGCGAGAGCTCGAGCAGTCTGCTTTTTGCATTTGGTTTGGCCATTTTGTTGATTTTCTTAGTGCTTGCAGCGCAGTTTGAAAGCTTCAAAGATCCTTTTGTTATTATGTTTTCAGTGCCGCTGGCGGTGTTTGGTTCACTGCTGTTTATGTGGATATTTGATATTACCATGAATATCTACAGCCAGATTGGAATTATTATGCTGATTGGCCTGGTGACCAAAAACGGTATTCTCATTGTAGAATTTGCCAACCAGCGTCAGGCCACAGGGATGGAGAAATTTGATTCTCTGATAGGTGCCTCCGTGCAACGTTTGCGCCCTATTCTGATGACCAGCGTCTCAACCATTCTGGGAACATTGTCACTGGCATTTGCCACCGGCGAAGGTGCTAACGGAAGGATTGCCATGGGTACCGCTGTAGTGGGAGGTCTGCTGATTGCGACCCTGCTCACGCTCTATATTGTACCGGCCATGTACATCTATTTGTCAACCAACAGAATGTCTCAAAAGAAAATCGATTATGAAGCATAGATTATATAATTTCATTAAAAATGGAAAGGCACATCGCCTTGCTCTGCTCTTTTTGATGATTTCATCGGTGCTCAACGCACAAAAGGCGATGAGTTTGCAGGAGTGTCTCGATATTGGTCTGAGGAATAACTTTGATATACGAATGGTGCGCAACGAAGAGCGTATCTCAGATAATAATGTTACTTTGGGTAATGCCGGTTATTTGCCGACAGCCTCGCTCAACAGCGGATATAACATTCGCAATTCAAACACGGCGCAGTATCCTGCTGACGGTTCTGACGCCCAGAGAAGCTCCGGTGGCAACACGCAAACTCTGGATGCGGGCGTGAATCTGAACTGGTCCATTTTTGAAGGATTCAGTATTCGTACTAATCACAAGCGTCTGAAAGAGCTGCAAAGTATCGGTCAGCTCAATACCCGTCTGGCGGTGGAGAATATTGTGGCAGGCATCACTGCGGAGTATTATAATTTAGTGCAGCAGCAGATTCGTCTTAACAATCTGAAATACGCTGTAGAGCTTTCCAAGGAGCGTTTGCGCATTGTGGAGGCGCGCTATCAGGTGGGTGCCGGCTCCCGGCTCGATCTGCAGCAGGCTAAGGTAGATTTTAATGCTGACAGTTCGCAACTGATACAGCAATATGAGGTGCTTAACAGTTCCCGCATCGCTTTGAATGAGCTGATGGGGGTGGATGTAAATGTGCTTTCTACGGTGTCAGACTCTGAAATTGAGCTGAATACCCTGCTAACATATGACGAACTTTATGAAAGTACCCTGGCTAATAATACCTCTCTGCTTTTGGCCGGTAAAAGTGTGACACTGAGCGAACTGGAGTTGAAAAGTTTGCAAAGCCGCAACTATCCTTATCTGCGCCTCAACACAGGTTATGCCTTTACTCATTACGACTACAGCACCGGTGCTTTTGATAAACAGCGAAATTGGGGGCCCAACGTTGGGCTGACCCTCGGCTATACCCTTTTCGATGGTTTTAATCGCAGCCGCGAGCAGCGGAATGCACGTGTTACCATTGAAAACAGGGAGCTGGCGGTAGGTAAAAAAGAGCTGCAGCTGCAAAGTGATTTTGCCAATATGTGGATGGCTTATCAAAATAATATCGAGCTGAAAAGCCTGGAAAAAGAGAGTCTGGAGAATGCCCGCCTCAACTATGAAATTGCTATGGAGCGTTATAAAATTGGTGATATTTCCGGTATTCAGCTGCGCGAAGCACAAAACAGCTTGTTGGGCGCCGAGCAGCGGTTGCTGAATGCGGAATACCGCACCAAGTTATATGAAATTTCACTGTTGCAAATTAGCGGACAGGTTGAGTCGTATTTAGATTAATCGTGTTGCTTTTGAAATAGATAAACCTTATCATCCCGCTTTATCTCACTTCAAGGAGGAGGGATATAGAGCGACGTAGAATTATATGATATAAATTGCAGAAATGCTTCTTTATCATATAATGCTATCCGGATTTTACAAATCAAAAATCAAGTTTTATAAAACTACCGGCTAAAACCCATAAGCAGCAATCCGCATCTCTTTCTCTGATTGAAAAGGATGAGGTGGTTGCAGGTGTTTTTCTAAAAACTTATGGATATTGAAGCGGATATCGGTGGCCTCCTTGGTATCGATACGGTCAAAACCGTGTCCGCCGGAAGCCTCTTCAAATATTTTATACTCAAACTCTTTTCCCGCTTTTTTCAGGGCTTCAATCATTAAAATTACCTCTTCTACATAGACATCATTGTCGTTGGTGTTGGTATAAATCATCAGAGGTTTCTCCAGATTTGATGCATAGCTTGTAGGCGATCGCCGGGCATACTCTTCCGGATTGTTTTCGATCGATTCGCCGATATGGTAGTCTGCGGTGAAGTAGTCGGTATAGGACTGATCGTGGGTTTCGAGCCGGTTCTCCAGATCGCTAACCGGCACGCCGGCAAATGAGCAGGCATACTTATCTCCATGCTGCAAAATCTGCATCAGGGCAATCATCCCTCCGTGGCTCCAGCCAACCACTCCGATCCGCTCAGAGTCGATGAAATCAAAGTTTTCAAGCATATAATCCCGGCTAGCCAGCACATCATCATTTTCTCTGCCGCCATAATCAATATTCTCATAAGTTACTTTTCCGTAGCCGGTGCTACCGCGATACTCAGCTGAAACCACCGCATAACCCTGAGCTATAAACTCGCGCACTATATGGGCGTAGTAGGTCGAAAAGTCAGCATGAATTCCGCTGTGCGGCAAAACAATCAGCGGATATTTTTTGCTTTGATCAATATTCTTCGGAATAAACACATAGCTGTAAAATTGCAGTTTGTTGCCGGCAAAGCGATCCTCCGGATTTTTTGCTTTCCATCGCGGAGTGCTTGTCAAACGCACCTTATCCACGTAAGCAATATCTTCCAGCCGTCTGATCCACATCAAATCATCGATCTTTTTTTCAAGAATATCAAAGCGGTGTCTGTAATCATTTATCTGCTGCACCATTTTTTCATAACGCTTGATTTGCGTTGAATCAATTTGAGACGCAAGTGAACAAAAGGTAAGGAAAGGGAGTAGAAAAAGGATTTGTCTAAGTTTCATGGCCGTTAATTATTGGTTAGAATTCAGGTGCTAAAATTAATAAATTGCTTTGTAAAGTTATAGACTTTTTCTGAATATTCCGAAGTATTACGATTGATATCGCATCGGCTCACTTATTTTGTCACATTTAACTATCTTTGTAGCTATATTTTATTCAGAAACTAATAATCAAAATGAAAAGTAATCACAAAAAGCAAACTTTCCTGCTGATGATACTGCTTTTGCCGCAGCTGATCATGGCTTATACTAAGAGCAACGAGTTAAAACTGACGTACGATTTCCCGGCCACTGTTTGGGAGCAAACCCTTCCGCTGGGCAATGGCCGAATCGGGATGATGCCCGATGGAAACATTGAAAATGAGCTGATCGTCCTGAATGATATCACTATGTGGTCAGGAAGTAAAGATCCGGAAGCAATCAATCCTACTGCGATCGATTATTTGTCGCAAATTCAGCAGTTGCTGCTCGACGGCAAAAACATCGAAGCACAAAAGCTGATGTATGAACATTTTCGCTGTGGCGGACAGGGCTCAGCTTTTGGAAACGGAAAGGATGCTCCCTATGGCGCTTTTCAGATGCTTGCTAACTTAAATGTGCGGCACCATTTCCCGTCCGGGAATGGGAAAGCAGCAAATTATGAGCGTGTGCTTTCGCTGAATGAGGCTATTGCTTACACACAATTTGAAAAAGATGGCAATCATTATCTGCGCGAATATTTTGCATCACATGCCGGTGATGTACTGGTGATTCGCTACAGTAACTCTGGCCAAAAGGGCGCGCTCTTCTTCGATGTGGAACTAAGTCGTCCGGAGCGTGGAACACTTACAGCACAGGATAAAAGTCTGATCCTCGAAGGGCAGCTTAACGATGGGCATAATGGCGACAAGGGCGTTCGCTACCAAACCCGTTTGAAGGTTGTTAATAAAGGAGGAACAGTTTCATCCGACGGTAAGATGCTGAGTGTGAAAAATGCCGATGAAACCATGATTATTATCTCCACTTCGACCGATATGCTCGATAAGGATTATAAAAACAGTGTTCTTCGCTTGTTGGCGAAAGCTGAAAAAAGCAGCTTCGCTAAATTGGAGAAAGCGCATATTAAAGCTTACCAAAAAAAGTTTGACCGGGTGGAGTTGAATCTGGGCAGACAAGACTATACCGGCAGCACACACCAGCGGCTCCTTGATTTTCAAAAGCAGGACGATCCCGCATTTGCGGCTCTCTATTTTCAGTTTGGGCGCTATCTGATGATTAGCGGAACCAATGAAAACTCTCTGCCGCTTAACTTGCAGGGGCTGTGGGCCAACGGAGTGCAAACACCCTGGAACGGTGATTATCACCTTAATATTAATGTGCAGATGAACTACTGGCCGGCAGAAGTTTGTAACCTTCCGGAGTTGCATAAACCGCTGATTGAATTTACAAAAGGTCTGGTTTCATCGGGTGAAAAGAGTGCTAAAGCTTTTTACGACTCCGACGGCTGGGTAGCGCACATGATGAGTAACCCCTGGGAATATACTGCTCCCGGTGAGCACGCCTCCTGGGGTGCCACCAACACAGGTGGTGCCTGGCTTTGCGAACATCTTTGGGAACATTACGCGTTCTCGCAGGATAAGGATTATCTGGAGTCGGTGTATCCGGTGCTGACCGGTGCGGCCCGCTTCTTTTTGAACAGCATGATACCGGAGCCCAAAAACGGCTGGTTAGTAACGGCACCTTCATCTTCACCTGAAAACTCTTTCTATCTGCCGGGAAGTAATGAGCCTGTTTTTGTCTGCATGGGCCCCACCATGGATGCTCAGATAGTGCGTGAGCTGTTTACCAATATACTTGCAGCAGCAGAAATTTTGAATAAAGAGGATCAAACCACCAAAGAAATTAGAGAGGTGCTGCCCCTCTTGCCGCCCATGCAAATCAGTCCGGAAGGATATCTGCAGGAGTGGCTGGAAGATTACAAAGAGGCAGAGCCCAAACACCGGCATGTTTCGCATCTTTATGGACTATATCCCTCCAATCAGATCTCACCCAACACAACTCCAGAACTGGCTGCAGCTGCCCGGGAAACGCTGGAACGCCGGGGAGATGCCGGCACCGGTTGGTCGAGAGCCTGGAAAATTAACTTCTGGGCCCGCCTGCAGGATGGTAACAGATCCTACAAGCTGCTGAAGAGCCTGCTGGCTCCCACCCATCATGTGGATATGACTGTTCACGCTGGTGGCGGAACCTATCCCAATCTCTTTTGTGCACACCCGCCATTCCAGATCGATGGTAATTTCGGAGGCACTTCCGGCATTGCCGAAATGCTGATTCAAAGTCACGATGGCTACATTGAGCTGCTGCCAGCATTGCCGGATGCCTGGAGTGAAGGCAGCTTCAAAGGCCTGCGCGTGCGGGGCGGGGCAGAGGTGGATGCAGACTGGAATCAAAATCGCTTAAAGGGTCTGAAAATTACAGCAAAAACAGCTAATACCTTTAAAATTAAGGTGCCGGAGTATGTACAAACTGTTCAGATAGGCAAGAAAGAAATAAAAGCCGAAAATGGATTTATTCTATTGAATCTGAAAAAAGGAAAAAGCAGATTGCTGAAATTTGACGCAAAATAGATGAAACCGGTTTTGAGGTAATCTTACAAAAGCCTTTTTTTATCCGTAAATTAAATAAAATATGTAGGAATTTGTAAATTCAATTTACAAACTATATCTTTGAAAGTTAATAGAATATACTAACATATTAATAATAAAAATTATGACAGAACAGAAAAAATTTGTTGCCTCCGGTGAAGCCAAGGCAAAAGCAGGTCAATTCAGAATGTTTGCCATGCTGGCATGGATTATTGCCATCGCCGGTGAGGTATTTGCAATTCTTAAGTTGCTTAAAAATGATATGCTTACCTGGCTGATTGTAGCTATTGTTGTTATTTTGGCACTGGCTATTCTGGGTAATGTACTTTGGAAAAAAGCCAACCGCATGGATCCTCCTTCTGAAAAAGATAAAGTGAAATTCTTTTTGCAGAGTCAGCTGGGGGCCATTATGGCTGTTCTCGCTTTTTTACCATTGGTGCTGCTTATTTTCCTGAACAAAGACTTAGATGGTAAAACAAAAGGTATTGCAGGAGCTGTAGCTATTGTTGCGTTGCTCGCTGCCGGAATTACAGGAATTGATTTTAATCCGGCTTCTATAGAAAAATATACCGAAGAGATTAACGCGCAGACCGGTGAAGTGCAGCGATTGATTGGCAAGGACCATATCTATTGGACTCCAAGTGGAAATAAACTGCACCTTTATGATGATTGTCATCACATTCGCAATAGCGAAATTTCTGAGGGAACTGTTGAAGATGCCTGGCATGCCCGCAAAATCGATAACAATGAGATTTGTAAAACTTGCGAAAACAAAGCTGAGAAGAATCTGGAGAGTCAGGGTGGAAGCTTTATTGAAGACTTAATGGAAGGAGCTCAGGACGCGGTTGAAGATCTTGTAGAAGAGGAGCCTGCACTGGAAGAAGCAGCATAAAAGCAAGCTTGAAATAGTACAAAAAACACGATAACTCTAAAGTCATCGTGTTTTTTTGTATTTTTGTATTTCGGTTAGTACCCTCGCCGGGAATCGAACCCGGATCTAAAGTTTAGGA
>CAYPPC010000078.1:0-279 GCA_964412435.1 uncultured Paludibacter sp. | reverse complement strand
CAGTGTGTTGTACGGTGTTTCTGTTTTTCTGTAGAACTATTGTAGAACTTCTACTAATTGAATGAGATCCCAGGACATTTTCAGCCAAAGGATCTCACCACAAACACTAATACAACACCACATAATTAGGCATTGCAAATGTACTAATAATATAGCTATATACAATAACGAACTGCCTCAACTTCACAGCTAAGGCAGTTCTGATCTTAAATTATTATTTCAAATAGAAACAATTTTATTTTTTTAATTCAATATATTCTGTAAATGCAATACTACTGT
>CAYPPC010000077.1:0-11344 GCA_964412435.1 uncultured Paludibacter sp. | reverse complement strand
AGGCGAACACCATCAATGATGGAAGCGTGGTTCAATGTATCTGAAATAATGGCATCTTCTGCAGTCAGAATTGTTTCGAAAAGGCCGGTGTTGGCGTCGAAACAAGCTGCATAAAGAATAGCGTCATCGGTTCCGAAGAATTTGGAAATAGCCGCTTCCAGTTGTTTGTGCAGGTCAGCTGTTCCGCAAATAAAACGCACGGAGGACATGCCGTAACCGTGTGAGTCAACCGTGTCTTTTACAGTTTGACGTAAAGCAGGACTATTGGAAAGTCCCAGATAGTTGTTGGCACAGAAGTTAAGTACCTCCTCGCCGTCCGACACACGGATGGCTGCACCCTGCGGAGAAATGATTATTCGTTCGTTTTTGTAAAGTCCGGCTTCTTCAATTGCTTTCAGTTCAGCCGTGAGGTGGGTTTTAAAGTCTTGATACATAGTTTTATAGATTTGTTGATTTTGATTCCAAAAAGCAACTACAAAGGTAGTAATTTTAAATGTGAAAATTAAACTTTCTATGCTGTAATATCAGCTGTTAAAATATTTAATTAATAACTTGCATCTCTATTATAAAAAAATGCAAAAAGTAATGTAGTGCAGATACTCTCACTTATCTTAAAAATAAGCATGCAGCAAAACAGGTTCTGCTGCACGTTTCTGTTCTGATAGATGCGTGATTATAATAAAAAGTCAGAATCAATCACTTTAGGTATTTTCTCATTCCGTTTGTCAATCACAGTTTCATAGAGACCGGCCACCCGTTTGTAAACATGACTCTTCAGGTGCAGTTCGTCATACCAGTCTTTCTGCCTGGCAGGAATATGGCGGCAGTCGATGTGATAAACATTGGGAAACTCGGGGTTCATAGCAATGCTCATCATCATTTGGTTAAACTCATAAATAAAGGCAGTGATAATGGCACGCTGTATCTCCTCGTTCAGTACACCCTTGATCATCAGCGGGCGGAAGAGCCACTGTCCGCTGTTCATCAGTTTGTTGACAATGGGTTGCAGCGGGTAGCGCCAGGAGAAGTTGCTGCCCTTTTTAGGATAGGGGTAGGCGTATCCGTGCGTAATGCTAATCAGGTGTTTGTGTTTACTCTTGTTGGCGTAGAGATTTTTGAACAGCAGACTGTATTGCACCTTCATGGTGTAAACAAAAGCGTAAAAATCTTTGGTGATGTAGGGTTGTGCCAGCATGATATAGTCCCGCTCCTCTTGACTCAGTTTGCTATCGGTCAGCGGATTTTCTTTGCTGTATTTCGGAGGCTGGTCCCCTTTGCCCGAAACCATAACAGCCAGCCGGTTATTGCCCACCATATCGTTACCGCCACCGCTGATCAGGAAAATATCGGGCGAATAGGTGCTCAGTGACTCGATATACTGCCCCTCATAGATGATGTTGGTGATCCAGTCGCCGCCGAAAGCATCCGAGTAGATCAAAAAATCTTTTCGCTTTTTGAGCCAGTCCACAATATCTCTGACAAACACCGGGAATAAGAACCAGGAGTCACCCTCGGCATAAATCCTCACGTAGTTTTTACTCTCTTTCTGATTGCTGACGCGTCTGAAATAGAGTTTTTGTCTGATATGGGTAATTTTCCGGTTGAACTTGCCCAGCAGACCGCTGTTGGCATTGGAGGTCTCCAGCAGCTGCTGTTCGTTCAGATCATAAATCCGTTGGATACAGTGCCGCATATCCTGAAAAGCCTCTTTGGTGTTATAGTAGCCTGTCGGCAAAAGATAGCATTGCAGGAAATTCTGAAAGTCCTGCTCGTTAAACCCGAGCGGCTTTTTCAGCATCTTCTCAATAAAGTCGTCTTTTTTCATATGCTTCAGTTTTAGGTGTTGATTTTATTTTCTTTTTTACGGCAGCCTTTCTTCGTTGCGTATGATTCTGAAGATGTTTGCTTTCAGTTTGCCGGAAAAGCTTCCTGATTGTTTGCAGAAAATAGAAATAGGGGGCAGATTTGTAGGGATTCGGGGGATGTTTGCAAATATGCTAAGAATATTTCATATAAAAAAGAAGGAAGAGAAATAAAATGGAAACTTCATCTTTTTTCATATATTTGCATAAACTAAAGCCAAATATCGTGAAAAGCCATCTCAAACCAGAAAATCACAGTCATAGCGCTGAGCCCCTGACCATCGCCATTTTCGGGCGAAGGAACAGCGGCAAAAGCTCGCTGATCAATCTGCTGACCGGGCAGTCGGTTGCGATTGTTTCTGATCGGCCGGGGACCACCACCGATCCGGTGAGTAAGCGGCTTGAGGTGCCCGGATTAGGCATTGTGCGCCTGGTGGATACTGCCGGAATAGATGATGAGGGGGAATTGGGTGAAATGCGGGTGGCAAAAAGTCTCGAAGTGTTGAAGCAAGCCGATATGGTGGTTTTGTTGATAGCTGAGAATGTTTTTGGCAGTTATGAAACAGAGCTGGCGGCACAGTTTGTACAATGGAATCTCCCCTTTATTGTGGTGCATAACAAAAGTGATGTTGAAGTCCTTAATGAGAAAACACGCGCTGCAATAGAGACGGTTTATGATGGTGGAATTAACGAATTCAGCTGTACCGGAGAGGGAGATAGAGACCTGCTTACAGCTCAAATCCGGGAAATGCTCCCGCTGGCTTCGGAACGAATCCCACCGCTTTTTGCGGATTTGTTAAAGCCGAAGGATTGGGTGATGCTGGTGATGCCAATCGACAATGCAGCACCCAAAGGTCGGCTTATTCTGCCACAAAATCAGGCACTGCGTGCTTTGCTTGATTTGAATTGTATCGGCATAAGCGTGCAGGAGGATGAGGTGGAAGAGGTGTTGCAGTCAGGTGTTCGTCCTGCCTTGGTAGTGACCGACAGCAAAATATTCGATATCGTATCCAAACAAATTCCGGCAGATATACCGCTGACCAGTTTCAGTATTCTTTTTGCACGGCAAAAAGGAGATTTCGCAGCTTTTTTAGAAGGCACTCCCGCCATTTCAAATCTGAAAGAGAACGACCATATATTGATTTTAGAATCCTGCACGCACCATAGCAGTTGCGATGATATAGGCCGGGTGAAAATACCAGCTCTGCTTCAAATGCATACCGGTTTGAAGCTGAACTTCACCCATATTTCCGGACTGTCGGAGCTGCCGGAAGCGGTGAGTAGGTTTGACTTAGTGGTGCAATGTGGCGGCTGTATGGTGACCCGCAGGCAGCTGCTCAACCGCTTACGCCCGTTTCGCGAAGCAGGAATACCAATTACCAACTACGGCATGCTGCTTGCTTATGTAAATGGCATTTTTGAACGTGCAGTGAAAATGTTTTTATGAAGCTGAGTAAATCCGATATTGTGCGCTTGCTTACTTCTTCGGGAGCGGAGGAGCAGCAGCTTATTGATACGGCGGCCCGTATCAAAAAGGAGTATGTGGGCAACAAAGTCTATTTGCGGGGTTTAATTGAGCTAAGCAATGTGTGTGAGAAGGATTGTTTTTATTGCGGTATCCGCCAGTCTAACAGCCATGTGTGTCGTTATCATCTGACGGAGGAGGAAACTCTTGAAGCTATTCGTTTTGCTTATAAGAATGGTTTCGGTTCCGTGGCCATCCAGTCGGGTGAGATGCAAAATGAAGCTTTTATCTCAAAAGTTGAGCGTATTCTGCGCCGGACAAAGGAGCTTTCAAAGGGTGAAATGGGTGTAACACTCTCTTGCGGTGAACAGAGTGAGGCGACTTATCGACGTTGGCGCGAGGCGGGTGCAGATCGATTTCTGCTGCGTGTTGAAACCTCTAACCCACAGCTTTATGCCCGGCTGCATCCCGGAGATGGAAAGCATACGCTCGAAAGGCGTGTTGAAGCCCTGCATCTGCTGCGTAAAACCGGCTATCAGGTGGGCTCCGGAGTGATGATCGGACTCCCTATTCAAACTCCCGAAGACCTTGCCGAGGATCTGCTGTTTATGAAGGAACAGGATATCGATATGTGCGGTATGGGACCCTATATCGAGCATCATGAGACACCACTTTACGCTGAAAAAGAGTTGCTCCTGCCCTTAGAGGAGCGTTTGCGCCTTGCGCTGAAAATGGTCGCTGTTCTGCGTGTTTTGATGCCGGATATCAATATTGCAGCTACAACGGCTTTGCAGGCTATTGACAAAAATGCCCGTATGCGGGCGATTGAAGTGGGTGCCAATGTGCTGATGCCCAATATCACTCCCAGAAAATACCGCGATGATTATTTTCTCTACGAGAGAAAGCCGGTAGCGGCGCAAAATGACGAAGATGAGTTGCGATACCTGGAAGCTGCCTTAGCTAAAATAGGACATGAAATCGGTTATGGTGTGCAAGGAAATTCAAAGCGATTTTATAAAAGGGGAAAATAAAGATAAGCTAATAAGCTTGGACAGCTAGCCTGAAAGGCTTAATTTTGATAACCGCGGGTCATCGACCCACGGAATTTAGCAGTTAGTTAGTCACTGCCTGGAAGGCAGAACTTTATAAGAGCTTTGTGCTGTAATCATTGGCCGGCCGAACTTGAAGTCGGCAGACCAAGGCACACAAGATTGAATCTTTCAGCTAACTTTGCCAAGGTTTTAGACTTTGGTAAAGTTTTTTTAATTTGGTCAGACAGGATCGTGATAAAATCTATTTACACTTAATCTGATAGTTTTGCTATTCCTGCGCATTTCCAACTTCTGCAACGTTTTAACGCCGTACTGTATCTCTGCGAGATGACAAAATCATTTTTATTTTAAGCCCGTCGGCAAAGATTATCATAAATATAAAACTTGCATTACGACGGGAGATAAAGAGCGCATACTATTCAAGTTTCACTTTATGGGAGCTTTTTCACCGTCGGTTTACTGTTTTTCTAGAGAAACTGATTTATGCCGACGGAAACTTAGTATAATTGCCCCTTGTCATTCTGTAGGAATATTATACAAAGTGAAATTTAACGTGGTGAGGTGCAAATGCCCATATTTCTGCAACTTCAGATTATTCTAAAATTATTTATTTTCACCCAAACTTGCATTATTTATTTGAACTTAAGCTTGGAGAACTAGCCTGAAAGGCTTAATTTTGATAACCGTGGGTCATCGACCCACGGAATTGAGCATGTAGTAAATTACTGCCTGGAAGGCAGAACTTTATATGAGCTTTGTGCTGTAATTATTGGCCGGTTGAGCTTGAAGTCGGCAGACCAGGGCGCATAAGGATGAAATCAAATTAGACAGATTGAAAGCGCAAGACAGGCCTCTACTTCGCCTCTTTCATCAAAAACTCCTTAAACTCTTCAAAATTACTGCTTAATTCAATCGTTTGCTTCTCACCTTTCATAAACTCCTGCAATTTGGCCGGGATTTCGATATCACCACCTATAATCTCATCCACCGTTTCTTTGAATTTAGCGGGGTGGGCTGTTTCAAAGAAGATACCCATTTCATCCTCGCTCAAACCCTCCTTTAGCGCCATATAACCACAGGCACCATGCGGATCGCAAAGGTAACCGGTTTCGTTGAGACAGTTGCGCATACCTTCGGCAATCTGCTCATCGGTATAGCTTACGCCCGAAATATCGGCAGCAATCGTTTCGTGTGAGTTGTCGTAGAGATCCAGCACCCGTGCAAAATTGCTCGGATCGCCCACATCCATGGCGTTGGCGATGGTCGCAACAGATGGGCGGGGGGTGTAAACGCCATTGTTGAGGTATTGCAGAAAGATGTCGTTGCGGTTGTTGGCAGCAATAAAACGTTTGATGGGGAGTCCCATTCTTTTGGCAATCAACCCGGCAGTAATATTTCCGAAATTACCACTCGGCACGCACACTACCAGTTCCAGCTCTTCTACACTCAGCTTGGGGTTGAGTGCCCGCAGCTGCGACCAGGCGTAAAAGTAGTAGAAAGCCTGCGGCAAAAAGCGCGCAACATTGATAGAGTTGGCCGAAGTGAGCAGCAAGTTTTCGTTCAGTTCCTGATCTAAAAACGCTGATTTTACCAAACGCTGACAATCATCAAAGGTGCCATCCACTTCGAGTGCGGTGATGTTTTGACCGAGTGTCGTAAACTGACTCTCCTGAATTTTGCTCACCAAACCTTTCGGATAAAGCACATAAACATGCACCCCGGGAACAGCCAGAAAACCGTTGGCAACAGCACTGCCGGTATCGCCCGAAGTGGCCACTAAGACGTTCACCTGTTTGTCTGTATCTTGTTTTTTGACAAAGTAGGCCAGTACACGCGACATAAAGCGACCGCCTACATCTTTGAATGCAAGCGTTGGCCCGTGGAACAGTTCCAGGCTGTAGATATCTTCTTCCACTTTCACTAAAGGGGTATCAAAACTGAGCGTTTCATACACAATCTGCTTCAGTGATTCCGTGTCGATATCATCGACAAAAAAGGCTTTGGCCACTTCAAACGACATCTCCTGAAAAGACATGGTTCGGATTAACTCAAAAAACTCTTCCGGAAAACGTTGGATGGACTCCGGCATAAACAGACCGTTGTCGGCTGCCAATCCTTTGATAACCGCTTCCTGCAAGCTCACTTGCAAATTTTTGTTGTTGGTGCTGTAGTATTTCATTGCGATATTTAGTTCTGTTGTTGTTCGATAGTAGTTCAATAGTAATTCAGTTGTAATTCAGTTGTAATTCAATAGTAAAACTATGGTAGGCTAATATTGTTAGCACTGTCACCATCGAATTACGGCGAAGCCGAAATTCCATTGAATTACGCGAAGCGAATTACTACTGTAAGACGCGAAGCGAATTATCGTCAGATAACGGCGAAGCGAATTACTATTATTCAAATCATTAACTCTTTTCTAATAAGAAAAGATACTCTTTGTGGGCCTCTTTTTCGGTTACCCACTCGTTGGACCAGCGCATTTGTGACATCACATTGAGGCGATGGTCTATTTCTATACTTTTGAGCAGCTTGCCGGCACTTTCTAAAATGTCGTGCAGCTCCGCTTTGTTGGCTCTGCCGCCCGAGCTGTACGACAGCAAAATGTAGTGCGCCTTTGTTTCTGTAATCAATCTCTCAATCGCTTTCATAGCGATAAACTGCTCATTTTCATCTTTTCTAAACTCCTCAAAAACTGAGGCACTCACAGCGTCTCGGCTATCTTCTCGCCGGTTGGCTGCGCCAAAAACGGGCGGTTTGTCATACTGCACCACGCTGGTCCAGAGATGATAATAGGCTGCATAACGCACCCGGCTGGGAGGCATTTTCTCATTATTTGAACCGTAGGGCGGATCAAAATAAGCCAGATCAAACTCGCTGCGGGCAATCGTGTTGAAAATATCATCGCGTACAACCCGGTTTTCGCCCGTCAGCGGAAAACGCCGGGGCAGTTTAAGCTTCAAATCATTGTGTGAGCGTGGCGACCACTTCGTCAGATAAGCGGCAAAGTGGCCGATGGTGCTGTCCACCTTGTCCAATGCCAGTATCAGCGAAGTTAAAAGCACAGCTTTGTCGGTAGTTGCAAGTCCAAAGCCCTCAATCTCCTCCCGAATAGCATCTAACTTCCGGCTGTTTTTTAGCTGAAAAGGTCTTTTTGCCTCCGGCTCAGATGCCCCGTAATGCTCACTGAACCAGCCATCCTCACCCGGCAGGGCGTTGAGGTGGTCGATGATTTCCTGATAATAGGCGTCCGGCTTATCAGCCAAAAGATAGCACTGCCCGAAAACTTCCGACCAGGCGGAAATGTCGTTGGCGGTAGTGTTGTAGCCGCTTTGTGCCAGGGCTTGCGATACCCGCGTGGTACCGCTGAAACCGTCTAAAACGCTGTTTATGTTTTCCAATTCACCCATCAACTGCAAAATATAGGGAATAATCCGCTTCTTGGAACCAGTGTATTTAATCCCCTCTGTTTCCACAGAATTTGCGTTATGTTGTTTGGATTTTGGCACTCTGTTTCGCTATTTTCCTAAAAAGAATTCCCTGATAAACTCATTCCCCTGAATCAAGCCGTAGCTCCCTTTGCGGCAGCTAAACTCATCATATACCTGCACGCTGTCCGGCTCGTTTCCGCTCCGGTAGATGATAAACGGTATCGGATCGCGGGTGTGGGTGCGCAGTGCACAGGGGGTGGGGTGGTCGGGCAACAGCGCGATGCAAACCTCTTCTTCCCAGGTGAGCAGTTCATCCAAAATAGGACCTACTACCCGCTTGTCTAAGTATTCGATAGTTTTTACTTTCAGCGCAACATCCCCTTCGTGGCCCGCTTCGTCGCTCGCTTCGATGTGCAGATAGACAAAATCATCGTGGCGCAAAGCCTTGATGGCTGCTTCCGTTTTTCCTTCATAATTGGTGTCATAAAGCCCGGTAATTCCCGGCACCTCTATCACTTTCAGACCTGCATACACCCCGATACCGCGAATCAGGTCAACAGCAGAAATAACAGACCCGTTTTGCAGGCCATATTGAGGCAACAGTTTCTCCATTTGGGGTTTGTTGCCCGGCGACCAGGGCCAGATGCTGTTGGCTTTCTGTTTCCCTTCGGCGGCCCGCTTCAGGTTGACAGGATGATTTTCGAGCAGCTCCATCGATTTGAAAATCAGCTCATTTAGTTGGCGTGCGCTCTCTTCGGCTGCTTCCGTTTCTGCTTTGCATAGCAGCGGTTCAAAATCCTGATCCGGTACGTCGTGCGGCGGAGTGAAATGCAGGTTTTTGTTGCCGTTTTTCATCTTTAGCAGGTGGCGGTAGGAGACACCGGTGTGAAAACTGAAAATATCGCTGCCTAACTCTTTTTGCAGAAACTGAATCAGCTCATCTGCCTCTTCGGTGCTGATATGTCCTGCCGAATGGCTTCTGATTTTACCATTTTCAATACAGATCAGATTGCAGCGCATGGCGATTTCATCCTCCTCAATTCCCACGCCCATGCTGGCTGCTTCGAGTACACCGCGCCCTTCAAAAACCTGTGGTAAATCATAACCCAGTACCGCTAAATTAGCAATTTCACTGCCCGGTGAAAATCCGGGCGGAATGGTATCAAACATACCTGTTCGCCCCATGGCAGCTAATCTGTCGATATTGGGCGTATAGGCAGCCTGAAGTGGCGTTTTATGTCCCAGTGATGCGATTGGCTCATCGGCCATTCCGTCACCTAATATGATAAGGTATTTCATAAGATTTAACTGTTTTTACAGTGGCAGGAAGAGCTTGTGCCTTCCCGGAAACACTTACTGCTCCAAAAATTCCGTAAACAAGGGCAGTCCCGCTTCAAATTTCTGAACCGCTTCTTCCAGAGTGGTGTAGCTCTCACCTCCGGAGGCGTTCAGATGGCCGCCGCCATTGAAAATTTCAGCAGCAAAGCGATTGGCGGGAAAACTACCTTCCGAGCGCAGCGAGACCTTGATTTTATCCGGATCTTCGCGCATAAAAACGGAGAAAACTACGCCATCGATTGAAAGCGGGATATTGACAAAACCCTCTGCATCCCCGTTTTGATAGTCAAACTCAATCATCTCCTCATGAGTCAGGGTGATCAGTGCGGCTTGATATTCCGGATATATTTTCATCTTTTTATGGATGCAGTAGCCCTGCAGACGCATACGATTCTCTGAGAAATTGTTATAGACCTTGCGGTAAATTTCATCTTTATCAACCCCGATTTTCAGGAGTTCATAGATAATGGAGTAGATCTCCTCCTTGTTGGAGTTAAAGGTGAAGCCGCCGGTGTCGGTCATCATACCGGTGTAGATAGATACAGCCGCATTCAGATCTATATGACCAAAATAGCCCATAGCACATATCAAACGGAAGATAATCTCACTTGTAGATGAGATTTCCGGATGCGAAATCACTAAATCAACAAATTCGTGATCCGGGTCGAGGTGGTGGTCCACCAAAATTTTCCGGGCGGGGCTGGCGGTCAGCGCATCGGCCATCATCTCCACCCGTTTGGGGGTGTTGAAATCTAAGGCAAAAATAAGATCAGCACTGTTCAGGGCCTCTTTAGCAGCCTCTTCCTCTAATACGTAAACAATAATATCCCGGGCACCCGGCATCCACATCAGAAAGTTGGGCGGAGGTGTGGGAACCAGCACGGTTGATTTTTTATGAAGAGTTTTTAGAAAATGGTGCAGACCTAATGAGGAGCCTAAGGAGTCCCCGTCGGGCCCAAAGTGCGAAACAATCACAATATTGTCTGCCCGGTCAATCTCTCTCTTCACCTTGCCGGTAAGTTCATCGGCTATAATTTTTGAAATCATTTGAATTAAACTGAAAAATTAATTCGCAAATTTACGAAAAAATAACGGAAACGCGCCAAAACTAAGCCAAACAGTATCAAAAAAGCTGTTTTGCTTTTGGATAGATGAAAGATATTTCCTCATAGCATAGATGATTTCTGTATTTACCTTTCCCAACACCTTTTAGAAATGTTAATTTAATAATCCCTAAACGATGGGGAAAGCAGCAGATTTTTTTGTACTTTTGCACGAAAATTAAACCTACCGGCTTTTTAACAATGATTCTTACACTAGTTATTCTTTTTATTACTGCAGCATTTTTCGTATGGGGAAAACCTCGCTCCGACATTGTTGCTCTTAGTTCTCTCTTAGCATTAGTCCTTCTTGGTATTCTCAGTCCGACTGAGGCGCTTGCCGGATTTTCCAATTCGGTCGTTATTATGATGGTGGGGCTGTTTATTGTCGGGGGAGCTATTTTTCAAACCGGTTTAGCCAAGAGTATCAGTGTCAGATTACTGCAGTTTGCAGGAAAAAGCCAGCTGAAACTTTTTCTGCTTGTTATCCTGATTACCATATTTTTCGGATCGTTTGTAAGCAATACGGGCACGGTGGCTTTGCTCTTGCCTATCGTTATAAGTCTGGCTCACGAAACCAAAACCAATTCGCGCCGGCTGCTTATACCGATGGCTTTTGCCAGCAGCATGGGGGGAATGATGACCCTGATTGGTACGCCTCCTAACCTGATTATCAACGACGCTCTGATTGAGGCCGGTTTTGAAGGTCTCACTTTTTTCGCATTTCTGCCCTTAGGGCTGATCATTGCTGCAATTGGTGTTTTGTACCTCTTGCCAGCTTCTAAAATGCTGACAAAAAAGGCGGATGCGTCCCAGAAAAAATCAAATATTAAAAGTCCTGACGAGCTGAGCCATGAGTATCAGCTCTCAGATAATCTTTTCCGGCTGATCGTGGGGGATCACTCCTCCGCAATAGGTAAAAACCTGCTCGATCTTAATGTGACCGAACGTTACAATATCTCTGTACTTGAGGTAAGAAGAAAAAAATGATCCGAAACGGATCATAGATATTGTAAAAGCATCAAGTAGCCTACCCATCGTTTGCCCGATAACTTATGTTGATAATATCCCCATGTTAGACGGAGGAATCGTTGAT
>CAYPPC010000076.1:7594-11359 GCA_964412435.1 uncultured Paludibacter sp. | reverse complement strand
CCCACAGGACCAATTCCCGGGTAGATATCTTCCAGCATTTTCAGCTTCAGATTTTCATATTCAGGGTAATAACCGGAGATGACTATCTCGTCAGAAACAGGGTGCAACAGGTCATATGCGTGTTGTATAAAGTTTTTCTTCCCATACAAACTCAGTGCTTTGTTTGACCCAAACCGCGAACTTTTGCCTCCGGCTAAAATAACACCTGTTATTTTAGTCTTTTCGAGCATAGCTAAATCGCTCTACAAAAACACGTTCAGCAGAACAGCTAAGATCAAAAGAGGTATTGCAAGTGAGTTTCTCCACTGAATACGGAAGAAATCGGCACGAATACGCGGCACCAGGAACAGAGCTCCGGTGAGCATAAGAGCTTGTGCTATAACCACTAAAGAGCGTTGCACATAAAACTGCAAACTCATAGCCTGATGTAAGGCCGGGTTTTTGTGCACAAACACATCCATGATATGTTGCCACCCGCTAAACGCAAAGAGTGAACCCACTACAAGGAGCAGAGCCAATGGAAGAATTTTTTTGAATTGTAACCCCCGTTTAACTGCGTAAGCATAAATTGCCCAGGTAATCAGCCCCTCAAGGAGAATGGCTACAGCCGGGTTAGTTACATAAAAGAAAGGAACCGATGGCAGCATTAGTAGATTAAACAGCTTTATAGAAGCAGCCACTGCAGCTACTTTAATAACTGCTGATGTTTGCTTGGTTTGCTGTGCAGCCATCATCATACACACCAGGCCAATGGGATAAAGTAAAAGCATTTCGCCACGAAAGTGGACTAAATGCATAAACCAGCCTAATGTAGCTTCTACAACGCCCCAAAGAGCGCCCCAGAAAAGAATTGTCAGTAAGTTTCGCATGATTTTCAGGTTTTTAAGTGTTTTATATTTTTCATACTTCACCAATACCGCAGTATCAGCACCGTACGCGCTATTTAAGCAAGCAGGATTATGACTTTGTACGCCATACAAATCTAATCCGGTCTATTTTGCACAGTTTTATAAGTCTGTACATGTGGTTTTACTAATGTAAAACATATAATTGTCAAGCATTTAACTTGATTCATTACACTCATTTATAGTTTTACTAACAAGCTATATTAAGTTTCAAATCCTTAATTCACAATAAAACTATCCTCTGAAAAATCTATATATTATATATTGTCGGTTTTACAACCGAAAATTCTAATAAGACACTTCGCTACGAAGTTATAAAATAACTTCAAACAAAAGAGTATTAATTGTCTTTTTTATGCTAAAAAAGCAAGAGCTTGCATCTTTCATGTGCAAATATAAGAACTATATTCACATATAACACCTTTTTGTCCGCTATTTTAATGTTAATTTCACTGACAGACCGGCCAACAAAACGAGAACTGCAACATTTTCACCACATTACATATCAATTTAAAACTAACAGAGAAGGTCAAAATCAGAGGACGCCATTTCGATTAATAAAGAAAAACTTCCGGAAGTTGAAGTAATTCTTATTCTATACGCCCTAGCTCTTTGTTTTCACCCAATCCAAGCAACAGTTTGATAAGAAAAGGAAATCAATTCAAGCGCACAGCTTCGATTGACTTTCTCCACCCTCCTATTGTCTAAAAAAGAAATTATTTCTCATTTCTCTTTCAATGGTATATAATTTGTTTTACCTTTATCAAAATATCTATTTCTACCCAATCATACACATTAAAAAACTTATACAATCATGAGAAAGATTCTTACTGCTTTCGCAATGGTGCTACTTATTAGCACCACAATTTCTTCACAAACCATTCAGGGCATTCGTATCACCAGTGATATACCTGTAGAGATTTTTTTAGATGGAGTACAGGTTTCACACCCTGCTCAAAGCATTATGATCTGCAATTTAAAGCGAGGTAATTTCTTAATAGAAGCTTTCGCTAAAACCCGTGACGGTCGCAGCGTTCGTAGCGAGTCGGTTTATCGCAAACGTATCTCCTACTCCGGTCGCAATATAACAGATATTCATATTGAGACATCAATGGGACACAACAATATTATCAGACCCAATTCCCACTTTACTAAAAATCCGCTTCATAAAGAAGAATTTGAGCTTTATCTCCGATCTCTCAGGGCCGAATCGTTTGAAAAAAACAGACTTGACCTAATTGAAATAAGCGCTAAGAACAGCGGTTTTTTTGTACAGCAAGCGGTAGAAATAGCCAAGCTCTTCAGTTTTGACAACAATAAGCTGGAAGCCTTGCAATTAATCTATCCCAGCCTCATCGACAAAGAGAACAGCTTTTTACTCTTTGATGTATTCAGCTTTACAACGAACAAGCAGAAATTTATCGATTTTATTAAGGAGTTTGAAAAAAACACTCCCTACCAACAGAGACCTTATTAGTTCTGCCTACTAACCTCTGACTGCACAATACGTTGACATTATTTCCCCAAAATCAATAACAAATACAAAGAGAGCCAGTACAAGCAACTGCTTCCACCGGCTCTCTTTATTTTCTTATTTTCAACAGCTTGTCCCGACTTATCGAAATTGGCTCATTGACACATTAGCTTACTGTTTCATTGGCTAATTCTCACATTGGCTCATTTAACACTCACTCCACCATATAGATGTTGGCTATAATTTTCAGCCAGCTCCCTTTCCACTTTTTACGTACTACCCGGCAAAAAAACATCTTGCCCGCATCCATCAGGCGAGAGCAAACCACATTCATATCTGCCGGCACATAACCGATGCGTGTTTTTTCGAGATAGAGCGCAATAGCAAACTCATCAAACTCATTATTGGGTTCGCGCTTCATGGTGAGTACAGTTTCCTCTTCAATTTGTGGTTCCAGCTCTTCAATATTCTCACAATGAGTTGTGCCGGCTACCACCACACTCAGCAAAAATATCTCCTGCGTAAATGCTTTTGGCAATTCACCCTCACCACTCAAGAGGGCGAGCAGTCCGGGGGTAACAGGTACAATGGATTCATTCATAGTGATTTTATTTATTCAATTTTCAATTGGAGTTAATCCGGTTAATCCGCAAACGACACTACTGCCATCAAATCAATTGCATCAATATTGCAAGCATTTGATTGTATTCATCCATTTTCTCCTCCACTCCACTGATTTGAGCATTTATCTCTTGCTTTTGGTTCTCCACCCACGTTTTATCCTGCAGCTCATCCTCCAGATTTAAGGGGAACCGACTGTAGAGCATCTCAATCTTCTCTTTCAGCTCACCGATACGCTCTTTCAGGAAACGAATCCTTTCAGCTTTTTCGTCTCCGTCTAAGCCAACAGCTCCCCGGACACCACTGCTATCTAGAAAAAGGTAAATCTCCTGCAACTCTGATAACTTTCGCAGATCATACGCAGCTTTTACCCTAACAAACAGTTCCTTCTCCTTTTCAGTCAGATCAGGATTCAGATCCGGATGCAGCCTTTTGCAAAGCAAGCGAAAAAGTGTTCGCAGCTCCTCGGTCTCCTCTTCCGGCAGCAAATTTTCAAGCATTTTTTTCGATTCATCCAGGAGTTCTGCCTGCCTTTCAATCTCCCGGTAGTACTCCTCCAGCTTTTCATCCAGCGCCTTTTCAATGTCAGCCAGTTCGATCGTTTCATCACGATTGAGCGCTTTCTGAATCATCTTGATTTTCATGTGCAGGCGCGATGCTTCAGTGCGTTTTTTGAGCAGCTCCACCTGCAGGTAGCCGATTAGCTCCATGTACTTCGACATCAGGAGCGGCGTGTCATTATCCACCAGCTCTCTGTGCAGAGTA
>CAYPPC010000076.1:0-7584 GCA_964412435.1 uncultured Paludibacter sp. | reverse complement strand
TTTCCGGTGCTATGGCCGGTGTATCTTTCATATTTTTTGGATATCAGATTAAACTTTGTCAAAAAAGAGGGTGTGAATCATTATAAAACAGCTAATTAGCTCATTATCACAACTTGTCCCGATTTATCGGAATTGCTTCATTGGTTAATTGGCTCAATCTTCCATTTCATAAACCTTACTGCGCACCCAGGCTGCCCACTCCTGCGGACGCTTAGATTTATCAAATGTGGTATGCGGTATTTTTTCACCCACTTTTACCCGGAAATGATTACCCCGTTGCTTAAACATTTCATGCACCAGGTAGAGCATCTCAATATTCGGTAAACCCAACTTTGTGCGAATATTGGATAAGTTGTAGAAAAAGTTGGAGTTGCGACCCTCGAAGTAGATTGGCACCACATCCCGCTCATACTCAACTGCTTTGGACACAAAGGTTTTGATCCAGGGTTTATCCTGGATTTTTCCTTTTATTTTTCTGGATCCGGCCCCTGAAGGAAAAGTTATCAAGTGAAAGTCCGATTTAAAAAACTCGTCGATAACCCGCAAAGTTTCCCGCCGGTCAACCGCACCCTGCCCGCCTTTGTTCACCGGCAAAAACATCTCATTCATCGGCTCCAGAAACATCAGGATGTCGTTGGCAAAGTATTTCACATTGCCTTCATACTTCTCTCCCAGCATCGCCCCCAGAAAAAGACTGTCCAGCCCACCCAACGGGTGGTTGCTGACAAATATATATCTGCCATCGGCAGGAGGAAGATTTTCAACACCAATAAACTCCGCTGTGGCATCGAGAAAATCAACGGCAGCCCGGATAAATTCTACATTTTTTGCATCCGGCTGATCAAGAAAAAACCGATTCATCTCATCCTGATGAACAATTCTCTTAAGATAACGCACTAAAAAACCCGGAATTTTTCTATCCGGCAGTTTCTCTTTCAATATCTGATCAATATCCAGTTGCATCACTCCCGAAGGAGCTCCATTATTTGCTGTTCCCATATGTTTTTATTTTTCTCTGTTTAATTTTTCATAAACAACAAAATTACAATTTTAAGCTCCATTTTTCAAACTTATTTGACAAATTCTCTCCCCACTCTCACCCCGACATGTCCACCCAACACCACCAAAGACACATCTCTCTCATTATTCGACAGTTATAAAACAATACAACAAACAAACATGCTCCAACAACAATTCTTATTGTTTATAAATCGGTTCATATCCTGTTGATAACTTTGTTGATAAATATTTGTGGGGAAAAGTGGGGAATTTCAAATATTATATCTATTTTTACCGTTGGAAAAATTTATCATCTTCAATCATGGCAACTTTTATAGGAAAATACGAAGCTAAGGTCGATGCAAAAGGGCGCGTTTTCGTCCCCTCGGTGTATCGCAGGCTCCTTCCCGAAGGGGAAAGGGATCGGCTCGTTATGCGAAAAGATGCCGACAATGACTGTCTGATTATCTACCCCGAAAGTGTATGGAACAGTAAAATTGAGGAGCTGAAAAGCAATCTGGACGAATGGGATCCGGATGACCAGCTTCTCATGATGCAGTTTGTTTCTGATGCCGAATGGATTGACATCGATTCTCAGGGCCGGGTGCTTCTGCAAAGACGCTTTCTGGAGATGATAGGAGTGGAGAACAATGAGGTGATGTTTGTTGGAATGATGGACCGTTTTGCCGTATGGGGCCGCAGCCGCTATGAGAGCAGCAAGCTTTCACCGCAGGATTTTGCAGCCAGACTACGTGAAAAGATGAAGCGTCAACCTGAATAGTTGTTGTCTGCTTATTGTTAACCGCCTGTTTTCAGGCCTACCGCGAATTACACTTACCGATTTAGTAACGCATTCTTCAGGATTTCTGAAGAGTAAAAAAAAGATCCAAAATGAACTACCACGTACCTGCACTACTTAGCGAAACGATAGAAGGGCTGAATATTCGCCCCGATGGCGTGTATGTGGATGTTACCTTTGGAGGTGGCGGACACTCGCGTGCAATTTTAGAGAAGCTGAACGAAAAAGGACGTCTGATTTCTTTTGATCAGGATGAAGATGCCTTGCAAAACCGCATCGACGATCCGCGATTTATCTTTGTGCGCAGCAATTTTCGCTATCTGAGCAACTTTTTAAGATACCACGGCGTTGAGCAGGTAGATGGTATACTGGCAGATCTCGGGGTCTCATTCCACCATTTTGATGTTTCCGAAAGAGGTTTTTCTTTTCGGAACGACAACAAACTGGACATGCGGATGAACCGGCGCTCTCCATTCACGGCAGCAAAACTGCTCAACAGTTACAGCGCTGAACAGCTGGCTGATGTGCTTTTCTTCTACGGCGAAATGCGCAACGCACGCCGCATTGCTTCGGCACTGGTGAAGGCACGCGACAATGAAAGCATTGAGACTACGGGTGAACTCACAGAGGCTGTAAAAGCATTTTTACCCAGAGAGCGGGAGAAAAAGGAGCTGGCAAAAATTTTCCAGGCACTGCGCATCGAGGTAAACGGTGAAATGGATGTACTTCGCGAATTGCTGCAGCAAAGCGTTGAGGTACTCAAACCCGGCGGACGTCTGGTGGTGCTCACCTATCATTCGCTGGAGGACCGCCTGGTGAAAAATTTCATTCGCAGTGGTAATTTTGAAGGTAAAATTGAGAAGGATTTTTTTGGAAATATTGAAGCTCCGCTGAGAGCAATCAACAATAAAGTGATTATAGCCGGTGAGGAGGAGGTGCAACGTAATCCCCGCTCAAGAAGCGCGAAACTACGTATTGCTGAAACTACAGAAGAATAATTTATCAATAAAGTGTACGGACAATGAATTTTTGGCAAAAAATAATAGAGAACATCAAGGGCAGCGAGGATTTTTCGGAGCTCAAGTCGAGTTCGTTTCGGGATATACTGAACGGAAATATCCTGAACAAAAAGTTTATCACAAAACAGTACCGACTCTTTGCCATGATCGTTCTGCTGTTTATATTCTACATCAACAACCGATACACTGTCGAAAGCCTTGTTTATGAAGAGGTTGAATTAAGAAAAGAGCTGCAGGATGTGAAATTTGAATCACTCACTATCTCAGCAAAACTGACAGAGATGAGCCGTCGGACTTATGTGCTTGACCACATTAACAAGCGGGGACTGGATTTACAGGAGAGCCCTTATCCTCCCGTAAAAATTGCAGCTCCGAATCCGAAAAAGGACAAAATAATTATTGAAGAAAAAGAGGAGCACAAAGCTGCTACGGAACGTATAAATAGAGACACAACCATCAACGAAGAGTATATTGAACAATGACAGAGCCGGGAAGAAATATTATAGGACGTTTTGGCGTTATCTACCTTGCAATTGTTGCGGTGATGCTGTTTGCCATCTACAACATTATAAAGATACAGTTTGTAGAGGGTGACAAATGGATTGAACTTAGCAAGAAAAACGAAAAGCGGGAGGTAGTTGTACGCCCCAACCGCGGCAACATCTACTCCTCTGAGGGGAAGCTGATGGCCAGCTCCATTCCGGAGTATTATGTTTATATGGACACACGTATACCGGCATTTGAAGAGAAAAATGGTGCGTTTTTCTACGAAATGATTGACACGGTGGCTGAAAGTCTTGCCGACTTCTTCGGTGACAAATCCAAAGCAACCTACAAACGGGATATCACTGCGGCTTACAAAGCCCAAAAAGGAGAATATCCATTCTACAAAGAGAGAATCTCGTATGCACAGCTCAGAGATTTGCGAAAACTACCACTTTTTAAAATGGGAAAAAACAAAAGCGGACTTCTCACCAAAGAGATGTTCACCCGTGTGAAACCCTATTCTACACTGGCCTCACGCACCATTGGTGACATTTATGCCGATGAAGGCATGGGCGGTAAAAATGGACTGGAGCTCGGTTTCGACTCCATCCTGAGAGGCACCCCGGGCATCTCTACCCTGCAGAAAGTGGCCAACACCTGGAAAGAAATTATAACTATTGAAGCCGTTGATGGCATGGACATCATTTCTACTATCGACGTTGATTTTCAGGATATAGCCGAAAAAGCGCTGCTTGAGAAACTTCACGAAATCGATGCCCAGACCGGCTATGCTGTTGTGATGGAGGTGAACACCGGAGAGGTCAAAGCCATTGTCAATATGGACAAAAACCGCAACGGCACCTACTCAGAAAATCGCAACGGCGCTGTGGCCGACAAAGTTGAGCCGGGCTCTACCTTCAAAGTGGCCTCACTGATGGCGGTTCTTGACGATGGCAAAGCGAGTCTCGATGATGTAATTCAGACCGGCAACGGACTTTATAAGTTTGGGCGTGCCACCATGCGCGACCACAATGCCCACCGGGGCGGCTACGGCGATATCACGCTGGAGCAATCGCTCAATGCCTCCTCCAATGTGGGAATTTCGCGGACCATCTATGACGCCTACGGCAAAAACCCGGGAAAGTTTGTGGATAAACTCTATAAAATGGGGTTGAATGAAGCCTTTGAACTCCATCTTCCGGGATCGGCTGCACCGGGCATTCGTCACCCGAATGATAATCCCGATCGCTGGTACGGAACCACCCTGCCCTGGATGTCAATCGGCTATGAGGTGCAGCTTGCACCAATTTACACACTTGCTTTTTTCAATGCTATCGCCAATAACGGTAAGTTTTTAGAGCCTCTTTTTGTAAAATCAATTAACAGAAACGGCCAGGTAATGGAAGAGTTCAAAGCCCGTGTAATCCGCGAGCAAATATGCAAACCCGGCACCCTGCGCGATGTGCGTCAGGCACTGCTCGGAGTGGTGGAGCACCCCAAATACGGAACAGGCAAGGCTGTTCACTCACCACATGTACGCATTGCGGGAAAAACCGGCACTGCCCAGATTTCGAAAGGAGCAGGCGGATATGCAGCAGGCGGAAAATCACACCAGGTCTCTTTTTGCGGATTTTTCCCTTATGAAAACCCTAAATACACCTGCATTGTTGTAATTCGTGAGCCACGTATCGGACTACCTTCAGGAGGTCTGATGGCCGGAACAGTTGTGAAAAATATAGCCGAGCGCATCATGGCTATCGATACGGTGTCCACCATTTTCGACATGAAAGTGGACAGCACCCTGTTGGCGATGCGGAGCCCGGTGGTTAAATCCGGCAACTACGCCGCAACAGCCCATGTGATGAAAGTACTTCAACAAAATTTTGAGGGAGAGGGCAAAGATTGGGTTAAGAGCAGCACAAAAGAGGACAAAGTACATCTCACAGCCCTTGAAACCGGCGAAGGTTTAGTCCCCGACCTGAGCGGAATGGGTGCCAAGGACGCAATATACCTTTGCGAAAAGGCCGGACTGAAACCCAAAGTGAGTGGTGCCGGCAAAGTGGTTTCACAAAATATCACAGCCGGCAGCCGTGCTGTGAAAGGACAGACAATATTAATAACGCTTTCATTATAAACAAAATGATACTGACAGAGCTTCTGCAATATATCGCATTTGAGAAGATCGAAGGAGACACTTCGGTGCAAATCTCGGGCATCTGCTTTGACTCGCGCAAAGTAGAAAAAGGATCACTCTTTGTAGCTACGCACGGTGTCACCGTTGACGGGCACAACTATATTGATGCTGCGATTAAGCTGGGAGCTGCCGCCATCATCTGCGAAGAGTTGCCGCAGGAGTTAATTGCCGGTATTTGTTACATAAAAGTAAAAGACAGTGCCGAAGAGCTCGGAAAAGCAGCTTCAGCCTGGCACGGCTTTCCATCGAAAAGCCTGAAACTTATCGGTGTTACCGGAACCAACGGAAAAACCACCATTGCCACGCTGCTGTATAAACTTTTCAGAGAGTCTGGATACGGTACGGGGCTACTTTCTACCGTAAAAAACTATATCAACGACCGGGCTGTGGAAGCTAAATATACCACGCCCGATGCGGTTGAACTGAATGAGCTGCTGGCCAATATGGTCGCTGCCGGTTGCGAGTATGCTTTTATGGAGGTGAGCTCCCATGCTGTGGAGCAGCGTCGCATTGCAGGGCTTGAATTTGACGGAGCGGTTTTCACTAACCTTACCCGCGATCACATTGACTATCACCTCACTTTTGAGAATTATCTGAAAGCTAAAAAGCGCTTTTTTGATGATCTGGACAAAAATGCTTTTGCGCTTATCAACAGCGATGATAAAAACGGTCCGGTGATGCTGCAAAACTGCAAAGCCAAAAAGCTAAGCTATTCAGTGCGGGGCATGGCAGATTTTAAAACTAAAATTCTGGAGACCGATTTCAGCGGCATGCTGCTCGAAATGAATAACCAGGAGGTTCACGTACCTTTTATCGGCAATTTTAACGCATACAATCTGACTGCAGTTTACGGAACGGCAATACAACTTGGTTTGGAGCCGCTGGAAGTGTTGCGAATCATCAGTTCCCTTAAACCGGTGGCAGGGCGCTTTGAAACCATTCAGGCGCCGGCCGGATTTACAGCTATTGTCGACTACGCTCACACACCTGATGCGTTGGAAAATGTGATTAACACTATCAACGATGTGCTGCAGGGCAAGGGAAAACTGATTAGTGTGGTAGGTGCAGGTGGTAACCGCGACAAAGGGAAACGCCCCCTGATGGCACAGGCTGCTGCTAAAGGGAGCTGGAAAGTGATTCTCACCTCTGACAATCCACGCGACGAAGAGCCCGGTGACATCATCAATGATATGTTGGAGGGGCTCGACGCGTTGCAAAGAGCTCAAAGTCTGGTTATCACTGACCGGCGCGAAGCTATAAAAACCGCTTGTGCACTGGCTCAAAAGGAAGACGTGGTGCTGATTGCCGGCAAAGGACATGAAGATTACCAAATAATAAAAGGCGTGAAGCACCATTTCGATGATCGCGAAGAGGTGCGAAAAGCCACAGGACTAATATAAATATCTAATTAATAATATATTGATTTTAGCACTATGCTCTATCATCTGATTAAATACATCGACGGATTTTATGACATCCCGGGCGTAAATATGTTTTTATCTATTACGTTCCGTACCGGATCAGCATTTATACTGGCCCTGCTGACGGCCACTGTTTTTGGCCGAAAAATTATTGACCGCCTGCAGAAAATGCAGATAGGAGAAACCATCCGTGACCTGGGAATGGAAGATCAGCTGGCCAAGAAAGGTACGCCAACCATGGGTGGAATCATCATTATTCTCTCCATTCTGGTGCCCACACTTCTGCTGGCCGACCTGACCAATGTTTACATCATCCTGATGCTGATTGCCACAGTCTGGATGGGTGCTATCGGGTTCTTAGATGATTATCTGAAAATGAAGCACAAAAACAAAGATGGGCTGAAGGGACGCTTCAAAATTGTGGGGCAGGTTGGCCTGGGACTGATCGTTGGATTAACCCTTTATTTCAGCCCACAGGCTGTTATTCGTGAAAACGTAGAACACCTTGGAGAGTCACAACGTGTAGAGTCAGTCAGCTTCAAAAACGAGGATGTTAAGTCAACCAAAACCACTATCCCCTTTGTGAAAAACAACAACTTTGACTATGCTGACGCCTTCAAATGGGCGGGTGACAAAGCTCAGAGTTACGGCTGGATCCTCTTTGTA
>CAYPPC010000075.1:8973-11410 GCA_964412435.1 uncultured Paludibacter sp. | reverse complement strand
CGCTACCTGGATCCGATAGAAGTCAGCAATAAGATGGCGTCGCATTTGAAAAACGTAGAGAAATGTGATCTGGTTATCTGTTTATCACATCTCGGTGTAAGCTCACTGGAGCCGGCCAAGAAAAACGACTATGAGGTGGCTGCTAATTCGACTGATATTGATGTGATTATTGGCGGACACTCGCATCAGATGATTGTGGATAAAATGGTGCCCAATGCTGCAGGACGAATGATCCGCATTGCACAGATGGGACGCAGCGGATTGAATCTCGGGCGTATCGATCTCTATTTCGAAAAGAAATAAAACTAAATGTCTGATATAAAAAAAAGCTTCCGGATTCGGAAGCTTTTTTTTTATATCATCACTGATCATACATAGCGTCAATCTCTTTTTTGTATTTATTCATTATTACAGAACGTCTGATTTTTAACGTATTGGTCAGTTCCCCTGTTTCAATGCTGAACGGCACTTTCACCAGGGTGAATTTCTTAATAACTTCATAGTGCGCCATTCCTGCCTGATGTTCAGCAATTCTGCCTTCGATCAGTTTGGTTATTTCCGGATGCACCAGCAGTTCGTCAACTCCCGAATAGCTCAGCTTATTTGTTTTAGCATACTCTTCAAGAGCCGGGATAGAGGGGGAAATAATGGCTGTAACATAGTTGCGCTCGTTGCCGATTGCCGCAACCTGTTCAATATACTTGTCATTACCCAGGCGTGTTTCAATCTCCTGCGGAGCAATATATTTACCATTTGAAGTTTTGAAAAGGTCCTTGATGCGCTCCGTCATGGTAATATCATTTCCGGTAATAAATCCGGCATCACCCGTGCGGAACCAGCCATCTTCAGTGAAAGCTTCTTTGTTGGCTTCGGGATTATTGTAATATCCCGGAGTAATTGTTTTTCCTCTCAAAAGAATTTCGTCATCCTCACCGATTTTAGCTTCTACATCCGGCATGAGAGTACCGATGGTGCCCACCTCATACTGATCTTCGAAACAGGTTACAGTTGCGGTCGATTCTGTCAGACCGTAACCATAGATCAGCGGCACTCCCATGCTGCGGAAAAAGAGCAGGAGATCATCCGAGAGTTTGGCTCCGGCTACAGGTAGTGCTTTGGCATTCTGCAATCCGAGTGTGGTTTTTAATTTGGAGAAAATAAGCTTTTCAGCCATCTTGTAGCGCATACTCAGCCATTTGTTGGGCTGCATCCCAATACGCAGGTGATCCACATTATGTGCTTTACCCACAGCAAGCGCCCAGGTGACCAGAGCCAGTTTGAGTGGTGAAAATCCTTCGAGCACTTCATCAACTCCAATCTTCACTTTCTCCCAGAAACGGGGCACAGCACACATCAGCGTGGGTAGCACATCTTTCAGAGTGGTCTGTATTTCGGTCGGATTATGATTGATGTAAATGGTGGCTCCGATATAAAGCAACAGGTGATCCCACATCCGCTCAAAAACGTGTGTAATGGGTAAGAAAGCGAGTGAAATATCATTTTCACTCAAAAATGGGAGTCGTATTTCATGAATGCGCATGGCTTCATTAAACATAACGTGGTTGAGAATAACACCTTTTGGATTACCGGTGGTGCCGGAAGTATAGAGCAGGCTGGTCATATCTTCCTCTTCGCTTTCGCTGCGTCTTTTCTCAACCTCAGCGAGGTGGTTCAGTTTTCTTCCCTGCTCAAGCAGATCATCAAAGTAGATAGCTGTTTTTTTGTCAGCTATTTTTACCTCTTTCTCAAATACAACAATCTGTTTTAGCACCGATGAGCTTTTTATCAGTTCGTTGGCGATGTCGTATTGCTTCTGGCTGCCCACAAAAATGATTTTTGTCTCAGCATCATTGGTGATAAAATCTACCTGCTCTTTGGTTGAAGTGGGGTAGATAGGAACCACCACCGCACTGATTGCAAAAGAGGCGTAGTCCACAATAAAGTTTTCAGATTTGTTCTGAGAGAATTGTGCAATTCGCTCCTGAACGCCAACACCCATTTCGAGCAGCGCATTGGCAAGAGCCATCACCCGCTCATGCATCTGGTTCCAGCTGACTGTGAACCAGGGGTCAGTTAATTTGTTGCGGTCATAAAAAACCGCGCGGTCACCATACTTTTTGGATTGAACCTCTGTGAGCCGTGTAAATATGTTTTTTGCTTCCATATTGTAGATTATTTTTTACTGTTGGAAAGATACAATAAATTTTTAATATTTAGGGTGCAATTCAGAACTAAAAAGCGAATACTGCTTACATTTTTCAAATTCTGAGCGATTAACAGACCTCAATTGTTTGCAGCACCCATTATAGCTTCGCGAAATAGCCGGTCATTTTCCACCTTCTTCAGGGTATGCCTGGCTGCTTCCTGCTGTGCCTCCTTTTTGGTTTGTCCCTCGCCCTCACAGGCTGAAATGTTGTTAATCACTGCGCGTGTGACA
>CAYPPC010000075.1:2024-8963 GCA_964412435.1 uncultured Paludibacter sp. | reverse complement strand
AAATGATGACGGTTGAAATTATCTGTTTTATCCTGCAGGAGCTTGAAGTCCAGATTCAACCTGTGCTCCTGGCACCACTCGTAGAGCTGCGATTTAAAGTTTTTATTCTCATTGACCAAAAGCGGCAGGGATTGCGGTGGAGGAAGAATTTTATTTTCAATAAATTGCCTGCTTTTCTTGTAACCTTTATCCAGATAAATAGCTCCGATCAAAGCTTCCAGCGCATTACCGTATACATTTTCACTCTTTTGTGTTTTTACCTGTTCGTCGGCAACCAGCAGTTTGTCCAGACCAATTTCCCGGCAGATCCGATTGAGAGTCTCCCGTTTTACCAGGGCTGCACGCGCTTCTGAGAGAAAACCCTCCTGCTCCTGCGGGAAGATTTGGTAAATAAAGTCACTGACAACAGCGTTGAGCACAGCATCGCCTAAAAACTCGAGTCTTTCATTGCTAAGCAGCTCATGACCCGGTATCAAGGGTCTTGACCGATGTCTGAGCGCCAGTTTATACAGTTCCGGCCGGCCCGGTTTGAAGCCGATAATCCGGGATAAAGACAAAAAGGGCTCATTCCGACGAATCGAAACAAGCCTTTTTAGATATAACATTATGTATGCTGACATTTTGCTCTGTTATTATGCGCAAAACGTAAGATAAAACTCTCTATTTTTCAAGTTTTTTGAACACAACACAGGCGTTGTGTCCGCCAAAGCCAAATGTATTGGAGAGAACTACGTTCACTTCCCGTTCCTGAGCTTTGTTAAACGTGAAATTCAGTTTGTAATCAATTTCCGGATCTTCATCACCTTCAGTAAAGTTGATGGTTGGCGGTACCACATTGTGCATCATGGAGAAGATACCAATGATACCTTCAACTGCACCGGCGGCACCCAACAGGTGTCCTGTAATTGATTTTGTAGCTGTAATATTCAGATTATAAGCATGCTCACCAAACACATCGATAATGGCTTTTGCCTCACCGATATCACCCACAGGGGTTGATGTGCCGTGAACACTTACAACATCCACATCTTCCGGTTTCAGATTGGCACTTTTCAGTGCGCGGTTCATCACCAGTTTGGCACCCAGACCTTCGGGGTGTGTTGCTGTCAGGTGATAAGCGTCGGCAGACATACCGCCTCCTACCACTTCGCAAAGGATGTTGGCTCCACGTGCAACAGCGTGCTCATACTCCTCAAGGATCAGACAACCGGCACCTTCGCCCATCACAAATCCGTCGCGGCTTTTGCTGAACGGGCGTGAAGCTGTTTCCGGAGAGTCATTGCGCGTGGAGAGAGCTGTCAGGGCGTTGAAGCCTCCCAGACCTCCCGGCGTAATGGCTGCTTCGGCACCACCGGCAACAATCACTTTGGCCTCACCCAGACGGATGTGGTTAAAAGCACTGATTAAACCGTGGTTGGAAGATGCACAGGCCGATGCTGTGGAATAGTTGGGGCCTCTGAAGCCGTATTTCATCGAAATTTGTCCCGCAGCAATGTCGGAAATCATTTTCGGAATGAAAAATGGATTGAATTTCGGGCCGTTTTCTATATTGGAATAGTAGTAGCCAATCTCCTGCTCAAAGGTGGTGATACCACCAATTCCGGCAGAGAAAACCACTCCTACTTCGTCATGGTCAATGTTGTCTTGATGAATACCGCTCTGCTCAATCGCTTCGGTGGCAGCCACCATGGCGTATTGTGTGTAGAGGTCCATTTTTCGGGCCTCTTTGCGGTCGAAATATGCTAAAGGATCAAAACCCTTCACCTCGCAGGCAAAATGGGTCTTGAACGCAGATGCATCAAAATGAGTAATCGGAGCTGCACCGCTTTTCCCTTTCAGAACATTCTGCCACGTTTCCGTGGCAGTAAGTCCTAAAGGAGTAACAGCACCAAGTCCGGTTACCACTACTCTTTTTAATTCCATAAAAAAGTATTTCTAAGGAAAATTATTTTTGCAAAGCTTCGAGGTGCTCGATTGCGTCACCTACAGTTGAAATTTTTTGAGCTTCTTCGTCAGGAATTGATACGCTGAATTCTTTCTCGAATTCCATGATCAGTTCTACGGTATCCAAAGAGTCAGCTCCCAGATCGTTAGTGAAGCTGGCGGTGTTTACCACGTCTGCCTCATCTACTCCTAATTTGTCAACGATAATAGCTTTTACTTTTTCTGCAACTTCTGACATAATTTTTCTTTTTTAAGTGAATAAATAAAATTTGTTTTGTAAATTTGCTGTGCAAAGGTAATATATTTTTCAATAAATCAAATTAGTATTACTGAAAAACAGCTTATTTTTGCACATTTTTAATGATTTTGAGCAAAAACAACCTAAAATGATAAGAAATATAGCCATTTTTGCCTCCGGCTCCGGATCGAACGCAGAAAACATTATTAACTACTTTGACCGAAAAGGCTTGTTTCACTTTCCGCTCATCGTCTCAAACAGGGCTTCGGCTTATGTGCACGAACGGGCTGCCCGCCTGGGAGTGGAGTCTGTCACTTTCTCCAAAGAGGATTTCACCACAGGCGAAAAGATTGTGGAGCTTCTGCACCAACGGCAAGTTGATGCGATTGTGCTTGCCGGCTTCCTTCTGAAAATACCGGATGCACTGATTGATGCATTTCCCAATCGTATTATTAATATACACCCGGCGCTGCTGCCAAAATTTGGCGGCAAAGGGATGTATGGTGATCATGTGCATCGTGCAGTGCGCGACTCCGGTGACACGGAGAGTGGTATCACTATTCATTATGTAAATAACCGGTACGATGAGGGTGCCATCATCTTTCAGGCCAAATGCAGCGTGAACCCGCAGGACAGCTTTGAGGATATAGCCGAAAATGTGCACCGGCTGGAATATGAACATTTCCCGAAGGTTATTGAGGAGATATGGGGCGGGGAGATGCAGCAGCCGGAAGAGTAGGCCCTCACCGGCGGAATCATATACTATATTATATAGTCTTCCTGTAAAACAGAAAAGGGTTTGAAATTCTCAAACCCTTTTCTGCTTAGTAATAAAATTCATATTTGTATTCGCTTTTGTTGCCGGTACCGTCGGTGGCAGTAAATACGAAGTGTTGTTTCTGCCCTTTGACTAAGCGGCTGTCGTCAAAAACGTAAGTGTAATTGGGAGATTTGATGTCGTGTTTGAAAAGCACAAACTTCCCGTTGATTTCCCCGCGGAAGGATGCTATTCCACTTTTTGAGTCACGCAGCGTGACCACAATTTTACGTTGCGATGCCCATTGGGCCGGATTTACCGGTGTGATTACCGGTGCCTGGGTGTCGATGTCTACGGCATAGCGGTCTCCCAGCTCGTTGATGTTCGCTTCAATCTCACCATGATTGTAGCTCCCTCCTATCCAACTCTCTTTGCCGGCTCTGTCAATTTTCACAATGCCGTAGCGGGTGCTGTCAACATCTGCCAATCTTTTGAGTCTGATTTTTAACTGCCCTGCTCTGTGCAGTGGTACCGGTTTGTCATTTAACTGATAAATATCAGAATAGTACTTTTGTGAAGCTGTGCTGCTTGCCTTAAAGCAAACATCAGTATAGAGATTTCCCATAGGGATACTGAGCGATGCATTCTCGCTCACCCAGCTGTTGGCCAGGTTGAGAGCCATGCACTGGTCGCATTTCGGCGCTGCGGGAATCTCCTGCTTCACTCCTTTAACAATAAAAGAATAGACCGTTTTGTTGCCGTAATGGTCGGTAAGCTCATAGCGAAAACGGTAATTTTTCTCCAGATTGATATTGATAAAGCCGCTGTTTAGGGTTTGATAGAAACGAAGTTTGTTGCCGGGCTCAACAAATGACTTCATAAAGAAAGATTTATTGAGACGCCAGTCTTCAAAATCGATAAAAGAGTTAAGCATCCGGGTTTCGTCAAAAGAAAAGCGGTTGATTTCGCTTTTATAAACCAGCGCTTCATCCACATAGAGTTTGATTGTTTTCACGCCGTAAATATTGTTCCGTCCGGGCATTTTGTCATACGCCTTGAGCCCTGCCCCGATGGTGCCCCAGGCATTGATCGTGCGGGGTGGTGCGGCGTATCCGCCCTCTTTTGTCCTTGCTATGTTCATTCGGAGAGGTGCCGCTGATCCGTTGACTAGGCCTGTTCCCGTTTGAGGGTAAATGGCTATTCCCCGTAGTTCAGGGCGGATATTATCCCGGATATGGTGTCCCAGATAGTTGAGAACATCCAGTGGCTCCTCTGTTTTTGTGTCGCGGAGCTCAAAGTGAAGGTGCGGGCCACCCGAACTGCCGGTGTTGCCGCTTAGTGCAATCTGTTCTCCCTGCTTCACAGGAATTTCGTTGGGTGCCAGCTGTATGTCGAGTCTGTATGATTCGTGTTCATACTGTTTGGCGATGAAGTAGTCGGCAATTTTCTTTGAAAAGCTGTTGAGGTGCCCATATACACTGGTATGCCCCGTTTCCGGATGATCCACATAAAGGGCCAGCCCGTATCCGCCGGGAGATACATTGATACGAGACACATAACCGTCAGCTACTGAATATATGGGCTTGTTCACCGCATATTGTGTGGTGTAATCCAGTCCGGAGTGAAAGTGGTTGTTGCGCAACTCACCGAAATTAGCACTCAGCGAAGGCGGAATACGCATGGGCGGTGTGTAGTCCTGTGCGGATGTTGTAAGCAGCGAAATAAGTGTAAAAGTAAAAAGCAACAGGAATTTAGTAAACCTCATAGATCTTCTCATATTTAATAAAATCGTCTTTTCAGAAATAACGATTAAATGCGCTTAATGTTTGATGGCTGCAAAAATCAAGCCATGTGATTATAAAAAACGGGAGCTCCGCTTAGCGAAACTCCCGTTACTATTATATATAGAAGTATCTCAATAACTAGAGTACTCCTTGTGACAGCATGGCTTTCGCCACTTTCATAAATCCGGCGATGTTGGCACCTTTCATATAGTTGATGTAACCATCTTCTTCCGTACCATATCTCACACACTGCGTATGAATGTCGCTCATGATTTGCTGTAGCTTGGCATCAACCTCTTCTGCGGTCCATGACAGGTGCATTGCATTTTGAGTCATTTCAAGACCTGATGTAGCTACACCACCGGCATTCACCGCTTTGCCCGGACCATAAATAATCTTGTTTTTAATAAAGAGATTGATCGCTTCCGGAGTACAACCCATGTTGGAAACTTCAGCAACATACTTCACACCGTTGGCTACGATATTTTTGGCATCTTCTTCGTTCAGTTCGTTTTGAGTGGCGCAAGGCATGGCGATATCTACTTTCACTTCCCAGGGTTTGCGTCCTGCGAAGAACTTAGCACCAAACTTCTCGGCGTAAGGAGCTACCACGTCGTTGCGTGAGTCGCGCAGCTCAACCATATATTCGATTTTCTCGCCGGAAATTCCCTCTTCATCATAAATATAACCGTCAGGACCGGAGATAGCCACCACTTTTGCACCCATTTCTGTAGCTTTCAGAGCTGCGCCCCAGGCCACATTACCAAATCCGGAGAGAGCGATAGTTTTACCCTTGATGTCGTCACCGTTGGTTTCCAGAGTTTGTTTTACGAAGTACATAGCTCCAAAACCTGTTGCTTCGGGGCGAATGAGCGAGCCGCCAAATTCAAGACCTTTACCTGTGAATACACCTGTGTTTTCACGGGCCAGTTTGCGGTACATACCAAACATATAACCCACTTCACGGGCACCTACGCCAATATCACCGGCCGGTACGTCGGTGTTAGGACCGATGTGATGCCACAGTTCCAGCATATAAGCCTGGCAGAAACGCATGATTTCACCATCTGATTTTCCACGTGGATTGAAGTCGGAACCGCCTTTACCGCCGCCCATAGGCAGAGTGGTAAGTGCATTTTTGAAAGTCTGCTCAAAGCCGAGGAACTTCAGAATAGAAAGATTCACTGAAGGGTGAAAACGAATACCGCCTTTGTAAGGACCAATGGCGTTGTTGTACTGAACGCGGTAACCCAGATTCACGTGAACTTCACCCCGGTCGTCAACCCATGGAACTTTGAATGTGAAAACCCGATCGGGCTCAACCATTTGCTCGGCAATTTTTGCCTTTTCAAACTCAGGATGCTGATTGTAAACCTCTTCAATGGTCATCAATACTTCATGTACAGCCTGTAAATACTCCTGCTCACCTGGATGTTTTGCCTCCAGTTGTTGCATTAAATTTTCAACGTTCATAGTTAGTTTTTTGTGTTTTGGTAAGATATACTTTGATTGAATTACATAATATTTTATCTTAATTGACCGGGAAACAGGCAGATTGAGCCCAGATATGTCAAAAAGAAAGCTTTGAGCCTTAAATGTGGCGTCTGTAGTCGAATCTTCTGACAAATTGTAAGGTCAGCCGCTTTGTTTCGCGCCGGTTTCCGAGTGCAAGTTTACAAATTATTTTTCAATATTCCATCTTTTTAGCCCGGAAAAATAGGTCAGAACAGACTGATTTGTCTATTTGTTGTATAAAGTGAGCTCTTTTCTCCGTAAATGAGTTAGTAATGTAAAAATATTCATATATTTGTAGTAATAACTAAAATGAACCTGCCATGAAAAAAGCAATGATATTTGCGGCCGGACTCGGTACACGTCTTCGTCCGCTGACCAACAATACGCCCAAAGCACTCATTCCGGTGCTCGATAAAACATTGCTTGAATATACCATATTAAAGCTTAAAGCTGCCGGAATTGAGGAGATTGCCATCAATGTACATCACCATGCCGGACAGATTATAGATTTTCTGAAAGAGAGAAACAGTTTCGATATGCCGGTTGTTGTGTCTGATGAGAGTGAGCGCCTGCTCGACACGGGTGGCGGTTTGAAAAAGCTGGCATCATTTTTTTCGGAGGATGATTTTTTAGTGCATAATGTAGATATCTTCTCCAATCTGGATTTGAGAGAGCTTATTGCCCGGCACCGGGCATCACCC
>CAYPPC010000075.1:0-2014 GCA_964412435.1 uncultured Paludibacter sp. | reverse complement strand
ACGGTGAGTGCGCGTGATACTAACCGCTATCTTCTTTTCGATAATAATCAAATGCTTCGCGGCTGGGTCAATCATCAGAGCGGAGAGACCCGACCTCTTGAGAATATGGATTATAAGAAGTACCGGCAGCTTGCTTTTGCTGGTATTCAGGTGGTTTCACCCCGGATATTTGAGTTGATGGAAGCTGAGGATGAGAAATTTCCTATCATCGATTTCTATTTGCGACACTGCAATAATCACGAAATAATGGGTTTTGTGCCAGATAACTTCCGCATGCTCGATGTGGGTAAGCTGGAGGCCATTGCCGAAGCGGAAGAGTTTGTGAAAAACGAAATATAAACCCAAAATCGAAAATTTATCCGGGCCACTACCGGAAAAGCCAATTAAAGTCCTGCCTGTTCCCTGTGCAGGACTTTTTTATTTTCTCTATCAGGTTCATATTCAGTGAGTAAAGGCACGGATTTTGATTTCAATAAAAAAACTTCAAAAAAGGATGTAAGATTTCTCCTTTTGATACGTCATATAGATACATGGGCAGAACTAAATTCAACACCGAAATTCTACCGCTTCGCGATTCGTTCTATCGGATGGCCAGGTCTATTCTTCGTAACAGCGAGGAGGCGCAGGATGCTGTGCAGGATTTGCTGGAGCACTTTTGGGAGAAGGGGGAGGGGTTGAATGGGATTGAGAACCTGTCGGCTTTTGCCTACCGGAGCTTGCGAAACAGATGTCTTGATATGCTTCGACAAAGGCGCGACACGGAAGATTCGCTCCCGGAGCGTGAAGCGGAACAACCCAATCCGCATGAAATGACCGAACAGCGGGATATGGTGAACCGGGTATATGAAATTATTGAAAGTTTGCCGGAGCTGCAGCGAACCATCGTTCGCATGCGTGATGTGGAAGGTATGGAGATCGATGAAATAGCCTTTATTACAGAAACGTCAGCCAATGCGGTGAGTGCCAACCTGTCGCGGGCACGAAAAAAAATTAGAGAACAACTGATTAAAGAGATAGGATCATGATAGATAATTTGCTTGAAAAATATTTCAACGGGGAGACAAGTCTTGGTGAGGAACAGCACCTCAAAGCTTATTTTACTTCCGGAGAAGTGGCGGAAAACCACAGGATGTTTGTGCCACTATTCCGGCAATTTGAGTTGGAGAAAGGTGAGGTGTTTCCTGCAAAGAAAAAACCGGTGCGGCGCTATCTCACCTGGTGGGTCACGGGTGTTGCAGCCTCTTTGATTCTGGCAGTCGCTCTGCTTTTTCCGCCACAAAACACAGAGAAGAGTTTTATCGTGGAGCACGGAAACAAAAAATATGATGAAGAGCTGGCTTTGCAGTTTTTGGATAAGAAACTAAATCTGGTAGCACAGCAGCTGAATGGTGCGCTGGCACCCATGCAGAAGATAGATGACAATCTGGATAAAAACCTGAAACCTATCCGGGATGCTGAAAAAGCAGTGGAAATTTTGACTAAATACTGATTTTTTAAAATAGAAATATTAACAGCTAAATAGAAAAGTGATGAATCTGAGACGAATAATTATGATTATGCCTGCTTTGCTGCTTGCATTCACGGTGGCACAGGCACAAAGTATGGACAACCTGTTTCTGAAGTATGGCAAAAAAAGCGACTTTGAGCTGGTAAGTATCAATAAAACCATGCTGACAACAGCCCGGATGATGGCCGGAAAAGAGGCACGGGAGGTGCTTAAAAAAGTAAGCAGTATGAGAGTGCTTACAGCGGAAACCGGTGCGGACAGGGATAAGTTCCTGACAGAGATAAATAGTCTTTCAGCGTCCCATGGCTACGAAACGCTTGTGGAGGTTCGGGAGAAGGGTGAGCATATGCGCATCTTATACCGGGAAATCTCGGTGAAGCAGACCGAACTGCTGGTGGTGCATTCTGAAAAGGATGACTTAAATGCAGTACTAATCAAAGGTTCATTGCGGCCGGATGAGTTTGAAAAGCTGAATCAAAAAATGAAAATTACAAGAAAATAGAGATA
>CAYPPC010000074.1:0-11673 GCA_964412435.1 uncultured Paludibacter sp. | reverse complement strand
TTCATAATCGAATTTGGCTCCGCTTTTACTTACCCGGTCGAGTGTGAAAAGTTGAATGAGCTCCTCCATCGAGAAAATTTCCTGATCGGTACCGCTGTTCCATCCTAAAAGTGAGAGGAAGTTAACCACCGCTTCGGGGAAATAGCCCGCTTCCCGATAACCGGAAGAGATGGCTCCGCTTGCCGGGTCTTTCCACTCAAGTGGGAAAACCGGGAAACCGAGGCGGTCACCGTCACGTTTGCTCAACTTACCGTTGCCGTCAGGTTTGAGCAGCAGAGGCAGGTGAGCAAATTGCGGCATACTTTCAGTCCATCCTAAGTAGTCGTATAAAATTACGTGCAAGGGTGCCGATGGCAACCACTCTTCACCACGAATCACATGTGAAATCTCCATTTTGTGGTCGTCCACCACATTGGCTAAGTGATATGTAGGCAACTGGTCCGAAGATTTGAAAATCACTTTATCATCGATAATGGATGAATTGATCACCACTTCACCACGAATCAGGTCCTGCACTTTGATATCGATTCCCGGTTCAATTTTAATACGAACCACCCAGTTTTCACCTTTTTCGATACGCTCTTTTACTTCATCTTCGCTCAGTGTTAGAGAGTTTTGCATTTGCGAGCGGGTAGATGCATCGTACTGGAAGTTGGCCACTTCGGCACGCTTGGCTTCCAGCTCCTGCGGCGTGTCAAAGGCGTAGTAAGCCAGTCCTTTCTCCAGCAACTCATCCACATATTGTTTATAAATCGCTTTGCGCTCACTTTGACGGTAGGGCGCATGTGTACCTTCCCTGGCAGCACCGATGCCTTCATCGATTTCAATGCCTAACCATTGCAGCGACTCAACGATATACTCTTCTGCACCCGGCACAAAGCGGGCCGAGTCGGTATCTTCAATTCTCAGCAGAAATTCGCCGCCATGCTGACGGGCAAAAAGGTAGTTATATAAAGCGGTACGAACACCGCCAATATGCAGCGGTCCGGTGGGGCTGGGTGCAAAACGCACTCTGACATTTTTATTCATTGTTAAATTCTTTGTTCTAAAATTGATTTACAAAAATAGTGAAATTTGTGCGATTTTGAAAGTGTAACTGTCCAAAATCACCGGTGAGAAGCTAAAAAAACTCTCTCTGAAATTTCAGAAAGAGTTTTCTCTGTCTCTGTTATTTTTGCTTATGCTAAAGCAAAAAGCTTATCAGGCAAGCACATCAATCAGTTCTTCGAGGCTGAAAGCCTGCTGGTCGCCGGATTGCATATTTTTCAGCATTACAGTATTGCTGTTTATCTCATTATCACCCACAATAGCCACAAAAGGGATGTTTTTATTGTCGGCATAGCTCATCTGTTTTTTCATTCTGGCCGGTTCAGGATAAATTTCCACATTGACACCTTTTTGGCGCAGTTTATTAGCCCAGGGCAGGCAGTAGGCCAGCTCTTTTTCGCCGAAGGCGGCAAAAAGCAAACGAGTCTGCTCGGCAGAAGTGGCCGGGTAGAGTTCAAGCTGGTTGAGTACATCATAAATGCGGTCGGCACCAAAAGAGATACCCACGCCGGAAACACCCGGCATGCCGAACACGCCCGTGAGGTTGTCGTAGCGGCCACCACCGGTGATGCTGCCGATCTCCACATCTTTGGCTTTCACTTCGAAAATAGCGCCAGTGTAATAGTTGAGTCCGCGTGCCAGGGTGAGGTCAAGCTCCACCTCAGTAGCGATGCTCACCGATTCGCAAAGTGTGAAAATAGTCTCCATCTCTTCCACGCCTTTCAAGCCGGTTTCGGAACTTGCCAGAACCGTTTTAAGCTGCTCAAGCTTCTCAAAATTGCTGCCTGAAAGCTGCAGGATGGGTTGAATCTTTTCAATGGCTTCGGCAGAAATTCCTTTTTCAGCCATCTCTTTATTGACATTCTCCAAACCGATTTTATCCAGTTTGTCGATGGCTACGGTGATGTCGGTGATTCGTTCTGTTTCTCCTACCACTTCAGCGATACCGCTCAGGATTTTTCGGTTGTTGATTTTGATCACTACGTTGATGTTCAGTCGTTTGTAAACCTCATCAACAATCTGAATCAGCTCCAGTTCATTAATCAGTGAGTCGCTGCCCACTACATCTACATCGCACTGATAAAACTCGCGGTAGCGTCCCCGCTGCGGACGGTCGGCACGCCAAACCGGCTGAATCTGATAGCGCTTAAAGGGGAATGAAATCTCGTTGCGGTGCTGTACGACAAAGCGGGCAAAAGGTACGGTGAGGTCATAGCGCAGACCTCTGTCCGATATTCTGGGAGTCAGTTTATTGCTGTTTTTCTCCAGCAGCTCCTCGTCGCTCAGTTTGCCGAGGTAGTCGCCCGAGTTAAGGATTTTGTAGAGCAGTTTGTCGCCCTCTTCGCCATATTTCCCCATCAGGGTAGAGAGATTCTCCATGGCCGGAGTTTCGATTTGCTGGTAACCGTAGAGACGGAAAACAGATTTGATGGTGTCAAAAATATAGTTGCGTTTGGCCATTTCAACCGGCGAAAAATCGCGGGTTCCTTTAGGTATCGATGGTTTCATAAGTATGTTGTTCAGGCCTCACATTTCCCGAAGGGAGTGTGCAGCCTCTGTTTTATGTTTTGGAATTGATTGAACCTTGCTTGTCTGATTTTCAGGAAAATATCAGGCAAGGATTGATAAAATCTGCTCCCTGAGTTTCCGGTGAGGGAGTGTAGACTTTAAAAAAGGGCATTCCAATACAGTATTGAAACGCCCTTTTAGAATTTCTTTGAAATCGGATATTATTTTCTGATTCCCAGTTCTTTAATAATTGCGCGGTAGCGTTCGATATCTTTTTTGATCAGATAGTCGAGTAAACGACGACGCTTACCTACCAGCATCACCAGAGCGCGTTCTGTAGAATAGTCTTTTTTATTCTTTTTCAGGTGCTCAGTAAGGTGGTTAATACGATAAGTGAACAATGCAATTTGTGATTCGGGTGAACCTGTATCGGTTTCCGATTTTGCAATACCGTGATTTTTGAAAATCTCTTGTTTCTTTTCAGTTGATAAATACATAATCTGAATTAAATTAAGTTATACATTAAGAACAGAGCCGAGACTCTATGTTCCAATAATTGCGAGTGCAAAGATAATATTAAATTTTGGATATTATGCTATATCCTTACTCCTTTTTTCCTTAATCAGCTGAACGACTGTTTTATCCGGTGCAGAAAGAGTGCTTTTATTGTAAAACGGATAACAAATCCACACTCCTACAAGGCCGATAAACGAACCTGCCAGAAGATCTACAGCAAAGTGCTGAGAGAGATAAACGCGGGAATAGGCCGAGTAAAAGGCTCCACCACCTGTTTTTGATAATTAGTGCCAGCCCAAAAAAGAAGGCGAAGGCAGTAACGCTGTGCCCCGACGGGAAACTGTTTCTCGACCAGAGCTTAAAACCTTCCACCACCGGCAGTGTCAGTTCCGGATGATATAGCTCAAAATATAGCTTAGGCCGGGGGGCTGAAAAAATGTTTTTCAGTGTGTAAACCAAAATACCACCTGCCAGCTGAGCTGCCAGCAGAAAAATTCCAGCCCGGAAGCGATAAATGATTACACCGGCAATAATTATAAATGGAATGACACCACCCATCTCAGTGAGTCCTCTGAAAAAGAGGTCAGCCGCGGGAGAGTGATTGGAGTTCATCAACAGGTGTAGCTCCGCTTTCGGATATTGAAAAACTGCTGCCAGTAGAACAACGAAAATCAGCAGGTAAGGTGCCAGAAACCAGGATTTATATGGATTTGTTTGTTTCATTCTATTCTTTATATATGCTTATGTTTATTATTATTTGGTGAGAGCTCTCCCCCGAAGTACCTCTCTTTTACCTATCGGTCCGGGCAATCTCTCAACGGTAAACCCGGCACTTTGAAGTGCACGCCGCACACTTCCTTTGGCGCTGTAGGTAGTTATGATTCCATCTTTACGGGCCACATGACTGAGCTTATTGAAAAGTTCTTTCTGCCACATCTCTTCCTGTTTCCCGGGAGAAAATGCGTCAAAGTAGATCACATCATAACTTCCGCTGAAATCGGCAGTAGTAAAATCAGCCTTAATTTTGGTCAGTGTGAAGTTTTCGGTAATCTTTTCAGCTTTTCCCCAGGCGGCGCTGTGCATTTTTTCAAATTCAGTCCGAAAACCAGATCCGGTGGCTTCCGGGTAGTTGAGCGTAGCTGCTATATCACCATCCACCGGGTGAAGTTCGATGCCTGTATAGTTGATTTTCAGATTGTTTTTCTCAGCTTCCACCAGACTCAGATAGGCGTTTAGTCCGGTGCCGAACCCAATTTCCAGAAGGTCAATCTCCCTTTTTTCGCAGGCCAGCAGTCCGTTGCCGATAAAAACCACTTCTGCTTCCTGCACCGAACCGTGGGTTGAGTGGTAGGACTCATCCAGGTCCGGCAAGTAGATAGTGTGAGAGCCGTCTTCGGTGGTTATAATTTGAGGTTTGTCCATTTTGGTTTGGATGTTTATATAATACTTTTAATTTTTTAATCAACGATAAGTTTATGTGTCTGATTGTCAATGCGGATAAAATAAACTCCTTTGAGCAAGTTGTCAATTTCAAGCCTGTCACTTTGCATTAAGCTGTTAAATACTTTTTGCCCCATGGTATTAAAAATGGATATACTTGCCCCGTGTGCCTTATTACCGGTGATTGTTATTATGCCGTTTTGACTATAAACCCGAGGGGTAGAATTCAGTTTGTTTATGCCAGTAGATTCATTTATTGATCTTGCAGTTAGAATAAAACGAGATTCATCTTTTAATTCTTCACTATAGAAGTAGTAATGATTTGTTTCACTTAATATAATATCCAGATCTTCTGTCAGGTCTGTAAGAATTAACTCATATTCATTGCTTAAATTCCACTTTGTCAGCCGGATATCATAGTAGCCAGGATTATTAATTTTAATTCCCAGGGCTATTTCTCTCTTTTCGTCATTTTCGATAAGTGTGCTCAAGCTATTGATTACAAGCTTGTGTCCATTTACCTGGGTGTAAATCATCAAATGATCACCTTTATCCGCCGGAAATTTCTCGGAATCAAAACTGTCAAAATTATCAGAAGCATCTGGGTGAAACAAAACAAGAGTTTCATCCTCAAAATTATTATCGCTGATTTTTAATCTGAAAAGCGGTGACTCCTGCCCGGGCAGATGAACGTAACTCCTGGGATTCGGGAAGCGTATGGCATTGGTGAAATTTAAAATCCCAAAGCTTTGGTTTTCGTTTTGTGTGTTTTCAGAAACGCAGACCCAAAAAGCACTTAATGGATATATTATTGCTTTTGCGTCTTCTGGTACACCTACGTGAGATTTAGAATTATATACGTAGAAAGATGAAAATGTAGGAGATTTCAAACTTGGCTTCCAGATTGTAGGGAGCAAATTTTCAGAGTTTTGATATAATTCGTTCCAATTGATAAATGAAGGGTAGGGGTTACCCACCAAATTATATCCGCTGATCATATCATCAGTGCCGGTTAAAGTCCTTGTTACTACTGTTGAGAACTCATCACTGTTTGGTGTACCTGAAAAAGAAAACTTACTATCTGATTCATTATTAGTATCAACGATATATCCCAGTCCCGGATGAAGCTCAATGTTTTCAGAAAGCTTGTTCGAATAGGAGCGGGACTCTTCATTATAAACACTTATAGAGTTATTATACTGATTGATGCCGGTAAGATTTTTAAGAGGGATAGATAAATAGTGATCTTTACTGTTTTCGGTTGCAGCAAGTTGTAACTCAATGATGGTTTTACTTTCTGTGCTGCCCATAATGATAGCAGTATTATCCCCATCAGATTGTAAATAAATAGTGTTGGGGTTAAAGTTTACATGATCTCTAATTATTAGCTGCGCTCCCGGCTTGAGTGTTACTTCTTTGATTCTACTGTTATCATCAACCACAAAAACTATATCTCTCTCAACTGTAACGTAACAATTACTGCAATCGAGCAGGGATAGTTTACTGTCTGTATCGATTACAATTTCTTTATAATCTTTTACGCATCTAACAGCGAAGGATCCACGCTCTTTATCTGAGTAAAGTCCGGAAAACCTATAGTCAATATACCAATGTTCTCCATTTGTAGAGCTCCACCAAAAAGCTCTGCTATGGATTGCGTAAAAATCCGGATCATTATCATATGTCCCTGAAGGTGGTAAAGCTGAGAATCCTGTACTGTTTTGCATTTCGGGAAAGTCATTGTTGCCGGGCGCTCCACTGGCGGAGTAGTTCCACCAACCATTTTCATTGGATAATGCTTTTCCTATTTTGTTGAATGTGTTGGTCCCGTCATAGTTATAGCCATTATCTATGAGATAATCTCTCATTTCTTCCCACTCTTCTTTACCCGGTAAATGCCATCCATCGGGACAAATACCCTGAATTTCGTTTCGTTCCGTTTCGATTCTTCCGGAATCTCCCAAAGCCCTGTCAAGACTGTATAATACACCATAAATATTATACTCTTCTGTTGCTTTAGCTAGTTCTTCATCAGCTCCCTGAAAATAATAGACGTAGTATCCACTTTTGTTGTTCACTTCAGGCAGATATCTGAGATTTTCAGCCATCCATTCCTGATTGCCAATTTTAATTGTTTTGTATACATTGTTATCTCTTGAGTCAATTAACTGACCCAGATTATCCCAGTAATCAGCTTTCTTAAAGTTTGCCGTTAAATGAATGTCTTTTTCGGGCATAATAAGCTTTGTGGCTGCTGAGTCGGGATTTTCTAAAAACTCGATATCTCCGGACCAGTTCATAAAATTATAACCTACTGCTGAAATCGCAGTAACGGGAATAATAGTCCCTTCATAGGCTGATTGAGTGATGCCGGTAAATTTCCCACTTTGATCAGGAAATGCTTCTAAGTTGATATTATAAAGTGGTTTTTCTTTATCTTTAATGCAGCGAATGGAGAGTCCAAAACTTTTAAACTCCTGTCCTTGCCTTAGTGAAGTATTGTCTTTTATAGAAACACATTCAGCAAAATCATTGCCGGACCAATACTCTGTAGCGCTCCACCAGTTAGCTTCTGTTCTAAGATAGCGTCCTCCGTTCCATCTGTCGTAAAGACCGGCAGGGCGAGCAGAAAAACCACTTTCATTATCATGAATAGAGGGGTATCTTTCCCAAAGACCGGGTTCCTTAATTTTCCCGGCAGCATTACTTGCCCCCGAAAAATAATCAAAAAACTCAATCCATTCAGCCTTGCTAGGCAGGTGCCACCCTTCCGGACAAATACCTTTGACATTGCTGGGGTTTAACTCGCTGGACTTTTCACCATTCATTGCAGTGCTCCAGGTGTATAAACGTCCATAGACACTCGAACTACCTACAACATAGTTGTGTACGCCCTCGTAATTGAGGTTTTCAGCCATCCACCACTGTTCTCCAATTTTTACTGTATTGTATTTTTTTCCATCTCTTTCGTCTGTAAGTTCTCCGGTTTCCTCACCTAACTTTAGGTCTATTTCTTCAAAGTTTGCAACTATGTGAATGTCTTTCTCCGGCATTATTAGTTGAGTGGAAAAAGTATCCGGGTTGTCGAGATACTCGATATCACCGGTCCAGTTTATAAATTTATGTGCAACTTTTTCAACGGCACTGATTTTAATAACCTGACCCTCGGTATAATTCCCGCTTCCGTAAACATAACCTTGTTTATTGTCGGCCATTGACAGGTTTAGACTATAGAGTTGATGTCTTTTTACACAACGAACAGAAAATGCATCATTTTTATATCTTGCACTTCTTTCAACGTCAGCACTTTCATGGCCCAGATACAAACTCCAGGCAACCTGCTCATCATAGGGCCATTCTGTGGCACTCCACCAAGCACCCCAAAACGTATTGTCGAAGAAATTGTTATCATAGCCACTTAAAATGCCTCCAGGTAGTGCAGAAAATCCATATTGATTTGTTGCTCCGGTGTTTGGAAAACTCCAGTGTGATGTCTCTTTTAATTTGCCTCCTATGTTTGTTTTTATAAAAGCATAAAGTTCCTCCCAGGCAGCTTCGGTCGGCAGGAACCTCCCTTCCGGACAAATCCCTCTGACATCACCAGGATTATTGTTGCTACTTGCATTTCGGTCCATGGCAGCTGTCCAATTATAAAGTACGCCATAAGTTTTATAATAAGTAGATGACTCTGCTTCTTCAACACTGTTTCCATTGTAGCCATAAACATACATATAAGGCTCGCTCATTGAAACTTCTTCAACATTGTTTACATAGGGTAAAAATTTCAGATTTTCAGCCATCCAAATTTGCTCCCCTATCTTTATTCTTTCGTACGTTTTTCCATCCCGAATGTCTGTAAAATCAGCTAAGGTTTGATTGATAGACTTTTGTAAAGGTGTGAAATCATGTTTGCTTTCATTGAAAAAAAGCCCATTATTACTATCACCCCGGTGGTTAGCGTATATAAAAGAAAAGAGTAATAAGAATAAAATGAAAGAAACCTGATGCTTTTTCATAGAGCAAATTATTTTTATTTGAGTCTACAAATATAGTCCTAATTTTGTAATACAGGAGATTTAAATTTCCATTATTACAATTACAATTGTAGTTCACCATCAAAATACTTTAATTCGCACACCTCCGGTGAAAGTGACCCCCGGTTGTTCAATGCCTCCGTAGTCTACATAGCTCCGGTTCATAGCGTTGGTGACTGCGGTGTAAATATCGAAGTTTTTGCATTTCCAAAGCAGCTTGAGGTGGAGCAAAGCATAAGGATCGTACTCTTTTGAAACTCCGGAAAATGGATCGGAGTAGTCTCCGCTTCTGTCGATAAATGCATAGTCCCACCGGGCTGAGAGCCTGTTCAGGATGGTGTGATGTAGTTTGAAGGTTACTTTGTGTTTGAGATAGTCCAAAGCGTATTTAGAGTCGAAGCCGGAGGCGTCTTTGTCCAGACTGAGGTATGAGTAAGAGACACCTGCAGTTTTCAGAAATATTCCGTGGAAGTGATAAGTGGCTTCACTGTCAAATCCGGTGCCGTTGACCCGGGTCAGATTGCGGCTTTCCCACTTTTCAGCTCCTGTCGGTTTCACCCAGTCAATGATGTTTTTTCCCCGGCGATGATAGCCGGTTGCAGCGAGTTGCCAGCTTTTTGTTTTAATCTCGCTGCCCAGCTCAAAGCTCAGAGATTGCTCAGGACGCAGATCAGGATTACTGATTTGAGTAGCACTCTGATAGTAAAGATCGGTGAAAGTGGGCAGCCTGACTGCCGAGTTGATGGCCCCAAAAACACGGAGGCTTTTACTGAAACTGAAGGCGGCATCCGCACCGCTGAAAGAGTGCACGCCAAACTTTTTACTGTGCATCAGTGCAGTACCTGCGGCAAAGTCCCAGCTACCCGCAGAAAAGCTGTGATCGGCATGCAGTGAGCTGATGAATCTGCCCGCACTGCGATCGTAGTAGATATCTTTTTCAAAATGGGCTTTCTTCTTTTTGCTTATGCTTTCACCCAGCACATTGCTGTAAATATGCTGGTTACTCAGGTCGAGCGTGAGAGAAGTTTTACCCAGCTTGCTACTGATCAGTGCGTTGACTTTGGCGCCCAGCATATCAGTCCTGTGGTAGTTGTGACCGGTGTACCAGGGGTAATCATCCGCACCCTGAAAGTCGCGAAAAAGCTCAAAGCGGTCATAATGGCGGCGGTGATAAAACTGAGAGCGAAGAAGGGTGTTGCCCAGGGACTGGGTGTGACTCAGCGAGCTGAGAAAAGTTTTAACCGCTTCAAACTGATTGGGGTAGGCGAGCGAGTAAAAACTGTTGGCACCAAAGTCTTTCTGTTTGAAGGCTGTCTGCACAGAAAAGCTGCCATACTTCTCTCCGCCAAAGTTGGCCTGCAGCAATGCACCGGAGGTTTTGAAATCGCTGTTTTCAATATGTCCGTCACTTCTTTTGGTGTGAACAGAGCCTAGAATCTGCCTGTTTTCACCTTTGTAATTGGCATTGACAGCACTTGAAATATAGGAGTAACTGCCTGTTTCTGTTCGCCCTGAAACGGAGCTTTCGCTTTTGTCATTGGTGATGAAGTTAATGGCTCCGCTAAAGGCATTCACGCCGAGAGAGCGGGCAGCAGCACCTTGCAGAATTTCGATCCGGCTGATATCTTCCGGTTCCAAAGGCAGGTTCAGGTTATGGTGCCCGGTTTGCGGATCGGTGATGTTGACTCCGTTGAGCAGTATCATCACCTGATCAAATGAGCCGCCCCGGATGCTCAGATCCGATTGCATACCGTGTGCTCCCCGGCTGCGGATATCGATACCGGTAATCAGTTTGAGCAGGTCATCCATACTGCTGACAGCCATCTGTTCTATTTCAATCCGGTCGATGGTGGTGACGGGCCGCAGGTTTGTACCTTGAAATTTATTGCGGGGAGCTTGCACCTCCACCTCTTTCAGCTCAAAGACGTCTTTGTTTTGTGCTGCAACTGTACCTGTTAAGAGCAGGAATAATAGTAGATATAGTTTTCTTGCTTTCATTTTAAAATAAAAAAAAGAGTTGGTACGGTAACAGTGACCGTTCCAACTCTTTTGAGTTTGAATATTATTATCTGAAGATGAGACAGGAACCTCAGCAGTGAGCGCTGTGCCACAAAGCATCAGCACCATTTCATCGTCAGAGATAAGAGTATGCAGCTGTTCAGAGTCTTCCTCTTCTTGTTTTGCTTTGAAAAGAATACAATCAGGCAGTAAAAGTGCTTTTTTTAGCAGTGACATCTCCGTCACATCTGCAGAAACTTTCCCGATATTGATCGTTTTGGAAAGTCCGGCAAAAATAGCGTATGACTTACGGCTCCATCTGCGGAACCGAATGATGCTATTCTCTTTTCTACTGCTTTGGTTGAACATTTTTTCCGGAGGAAATTAGTATTTAGTTGGATCCTCCAGGTAGTCCTGGAAACTGTAGAAATTCACTTTTACTTTCCAGACATCGGAGAAAACCTCGTTTTTGCCGACACCTCCGAAGATGTAGAGTGAGTAGTTTTTCTCATCATGAACCACGGAAGCGCTGGTGCGGAATTTATAGTTCTCCGGCATTTGATTAATCAGTGAATCGGGCTTGGTCCAGGTGAGACCCTCATCGATTGACTGTGCCAGCTGATAGAGGGTGTCGGCCAGTTGCTCATCTGCCTGAGAGCCGCCCAGCATCAAAACTTTACTGCCGTAGAATGCTGTTCCTGCGTTATAAAGCGGATCCATCTTAAATGTTTTATGTTGCAGATTTACCCAGTAGAGGGTGTCCACACCCATGATATCTTCGGCAGACCAGAGTGTGTTGAGTGTATTTCCGTTGCTGTCATTTCCACCGGTAACAAGCACTTTTTCACGACCCACTGCCGGGCGGAAACGGATGGCTGAGAAATTACTCACCGGGAAATTGCTGAACTCTCTTTGCTCATTAAACTCCCAGTTGATACCGTCAGTTGAACTGGCGATACGTACATTTTTGGTCTCATTATGCGTGGCTACCGCCCAAAGTTTATCTTTGAATGAGAAAAGTATAGCTTTCAGTTTGTAATCGCTGTTACCACTAACAACGTGCATGTCCCAGTTGCTTCCATTGTCGGAAATATAGACTTCACTGCCGTTTAGCAGATACATCTTATTA
>CAYPPC010000073.1:8897-11901 GCA_964412435.1 uncultured Paludibacter sp. | reverse complement strand
GAGACCACCATTACCGGTAAAATTGACGATACCGAAGATTCCATGAAGGTGTTGGTACAAATACCTGCTAATCAAACTATAACGGGAGACAGCTTAAAAGCGGGTGAGTGGACTATGAGCGCTTCCTCTTTTCTGAAAGCTGCCTGGAATGAAGAAAACCTTCCCACCGGCTGGGAACATGGTGCTGCTGCCAATTTCAAAGGAGCTGCAGGACGGGTTCCCTCCATCAAGCTGACCAGGAGCACGGAGTTTTTCGGCTTGCCGGATACAGTGAAACTGGTGCTTAATATCGGTGATCTGCCGATAACGCGGGCTATTGTTTCTGTGAAAGAGAGCGGAGCCACCCTCCCGGTATCCATGGAGTTTGAGGCTTTTGAACTCAACCGGGATTTTTCACTGAATCTGCCGCTCGATCAGCTTTTCGATATCCGGGACCGTGCAGTTTTTCCGGTAAGCTTTGATAATGTGAATTTCTATATCAATGCGTCAGCACTGGTAACAGGGAAAGATTATACACTCGCAGTACGGGAGATTGCGTTGAGCTATCAAGGCTATGAAATCACCCGAATTACCCAGGCAGAACCGGGGGTTGATTTCCAGATTTACCCCAATCCGGTCACTGCCGGTGAACTTTTCTTGAAGACAGATGAAACTCTCCGGGAAGGTTCGGTGGTGCTTATCACAGATATCCGGGGCAGAAGAGTTTACCGGGAAGAAATTTCAGGAGAGCAGGGATCCGTGTATAAAATACCTACTGCAAATTTACAGTCAGGACTCTATTTGCTTACTGTGAAACAGGAAAACAGAGAGAGTTCCTACAAGTTTTTGATACGATAAATCTATAAAACAGGGATTACTAATATGAGAAAAATAACTTTAACCATGCTGATCTGGATGTTGATCCATTTTGTGGGAGCACAAACAGTCAGTGTGACATCACAATACAGGCTCGACCTGAAAGGGAAACAGGGGCATCACCCTGTGTTGAGTGAATCCGGTGACAAGCTGCTCTTTTCTGATGCTGCCTACCAGGCGCTTCATCTCTACGAATTTGAGAGTGAAAAGGTGCAAACATTGTCGCGTGCGCAAAATTCCGGTTTCGATCCCATTTTTAGCAATGATAACTCAACGGTATTTTTCAGAACAACGACCTACAGTGGTGGCTATCGGTATGATGCTCTTGAGAGTTACCGGCTTAACGACAATAAGCAGGTGAGAATGATTGAGCCGCAACGTAATATGCGCACTGCGCGCAGTTATCATAACGGTGCATTGGTGAAAGCTGATGGGCAGTTACTGAAGACTACTTTTGGCCGCACAAAAGCGGTTGTTCCCGCGTATGTGAGTTCAGAAGATCTGAAAATCTTTGTGTATAACAGCGGTGCCCGCTATGAAATTCAGCCGATGAAAGGAGAGAATATCAATTATATCTGGGTTTCGCTTTCGCCCGACGAAACAAAAATTCTTTTCACAGCGGTGGGAAAAGGTACTTTTGTGAGTGATTTGAGAGGAAATATCCTGGCAGAGCTGGGCTATCTGAATGCACCAGTTTGGTACAATAACAATTTTGTTGTTGGTATGCAGGATCTCGACGATGGTCATTATATTACCGATTCAAAAGTGTTGATTCAATCGCTCGATGGTAAGGTGAAAAAGCAGCTGAGCCGCGAAGGTGAGATTTCACTTTATCCGACAGCATCTTCTGCTGCAGGCCGGGTTATTTACGCAACCGGCGAAGGAGCGTTGCTTGTTACAGAAATTGAAATTAAATAGGGGAGGGAGAGATATGAAAAGAATAACACTTACAACACTGTTTCTGGTCTCGTTTGTTGCGCTTCTGTTTTCGCAATCGCTCGACGGGGTGCGCATTTACATCAATCCCGGCCATGGCGGTTATGACAGCGACGACCGCAATATTGTGATTCCTCCTTTCAGTCAGGGTGATCCTGAGGGTTTTTGGGAGTCTAAAAGCAACTTGCATAAAGGCTTGATGCTGAAAGATATGCTCGATGAGCTGAATGCAACTACTTTTATTTCGCGCACACAAAACAGAACAGAAGATGACCTGCCGCTATCGCAAATTGTGCGTTCTGCCAATGAAAGTAATGCTGATTTTATGATATCGATCCACTCCAATGCGGGTAACAGCGTGGCCAATTATGTGCTGATGCTCTATGCAGGGCTGGATGTGGGCGACACCCACAGCTACCCGACACCCACGCCGCACTCGGAGACGGGGCGTGTGATCAGTACAATCATTGCTCAGAATCTCTATGGTAATGAGTGTAATAGCTGGAGTGCTAACTACACGGTGCGCGGTGATAAAACATTTGGACGCACAGCCATGGGCTGGAGTGATGGTTATGGCGTGTTGCGCGGACTGACCGTGCCGGGGGTAATTTCAGAAGGATCGATGCATGATTATATTCCGGAAACCTATCGCTTGATGAATATGGACTACAAATGGATGGAAGCGTGGCACTTTGTAAAATCATTCCTGACCCATTTCAAATCAGAATCTTTCTCTACGGGAAATATTGCCGGAACACTGCGTGACAAGCATATGCTCAATGAGGCCGGCTATTACAAACTACCTAACTCGCTGGATACCTATCTGGCTGTTAATGGCGCAACGGTAACTCTGGAGCCGGGTGGCCTTACCTACGAAGTGGACAATATGAATAACGGATTCTTTATGTTTAAAAATTTGAATCCCGGCAGCTATACACTCACGGTGGATCACCCCGACTACCATCCGGTTACAAGCTCGGTGGAGGTTAATGCAGGTAAGATCAGTTATGTCAATCTGCGACCCAATATGGTTAGAAGTACACCTCCTGCTGTGCTGGAGTATGGCCCGCAGGCAGAAGATGAGAACACGCCCGTATTGACCAGCTCGGTGATTCACTTCCGTTTCAACTGGGATATCGATACAGAAAGTGCCGAAGAAGCATTCTCAATTGAACCGGCTGTGGAGGGGCGTTTTGTATTCAAAGAGTCCAAC
>CAYPPC010000073.1:6324-8864 GCA_964412435.1 uncultured Paludibacter sp. | reverse complement strand
ATACCGTTAAACTGAGCACTGCTCTGCGCCACCATGATGGTCTGAATATGGAAGAAGAGTTTGAGTTTACATTCTTTACTGCTGACAGGAATCAGTTGAAGCTGCTTGCTTCATATCCTCAGGCGGGAGCAGAAAACATACATTTCAAAACACCTACATTCACTTTTATCTTCGATAAAAAGCTGGTTACTTCAGAGCTGATCAGCGGACTGCAGGTCTTTGATATGGAGGGAAATCAACTGGTCAAAAATGTGCGCAGTCTGAAGCATAATGCCTATCCCGATCCTCTCGGCTCCACAGCCTTTACGATGGGGCAGGACCTGATACCGGGGGAAGAATATGTGGTGAAAATAGCCAAAGGCATTAAAGATATTGATGGAGTATTCCTGACTGACACACTGGAGATACCGTTCAGGGCCAGTGATGAGCGCAGGGCAGATAAACCGGTGGTACTCGATTTTGAAGCCAATGGGCTGATGGTGGCGGATAAAGATGCAGGAACTCAAGTGGCAACGCAAAGTGTTGCACGCAACTCATCCACCAAGCTTTTTGGTACCTATACCTATAATCTCAAGTATAAGTTTGAAGACTTTTCAGGTGGTGAGGCCATCTATCTCTTTGAAAACAGTGAAATGGTGATTGCCGGTGATTCGGTAGCCGGTTTGCATATCTTCGGAGATATGACTGGTAATGAACTCTACCTGATTCTGGCTTCAGAAAATGAAAAGGTGGAGGTGAAACTGGATGAACTTAACTTTGGCGGATGGAGATATGCAGAAGCTAAGCTGGATCTGCCCGAAGGTGAAACTTTCAAAATAGAAGGAGTAAAAATAGTGCAGCAAGACGCACTTTACTCGCAAACCGGAAATATCTTTATCGACAATTTACTTCTCTACGCAGAGTTGATCAATGCTGTTGAGAAGCAGCAGGCAGACAAGTTGCATATCTATCCCAATCCGGCAGATGTGACTGTGTTTGTTGCCCATCCGCAGGGCTTGCCACTCGATGAAATTCAGCTGATTGGCGTAGATGGTAAACTAATACTATCGGTTAAAGGTGACCGTCTGGATGTGTCGCAGGTTCCTGAAGGAAGTTATATCTTAAGAGCCAAAACCGGTAAAGGGTTTACATCGTCACTTCTGTTTGTAAAACATTAAAGTCGCAATAAAGATAATGGAAGATAAAAATTCAAAGTTTAAAGACAATCTGAATGAGCGGCTCGATGAACTTGAAAGAGAGCTGAGCGAGCTTCATGAAAAGGCAAAGATTACCGTTGCAGAGTTGAAAGAGCGTTATGGCGATCTTCTGGATGATTTTGAACCGCAGATAGAAAAAGGCAAAGAGAAAATAAAAGACTTTGCCGGTAAAGCCGATGATGCTCTTGATGATCTGAAAGAAGAGATTAAAAAGATCTGGGAGAAGAGGTGAGAGGGGATTATAGCAGTTAAAAGTGGTTGTAAAAGCTTGCAGCCACTTTTTTCATTTATACTTGCAAGTGCTGCGATAGAACATTTTGCTACAATTGGTCTTATAATCGAAACAGATAGGAGGTACGGAAGTTTTATCAAAACTAATTATTCAAATAGGTGGCGTAATGAAATTTCTCATTTCAATGCTATACAGATTTTTCCTAATTGGTTAAATTGACAGTTTGAAATCGCTCTGTTTAGTTAAATAAATTTAAAGTATTTGTGAAATATTCGACTAAGTGTTGTTGTGACAATTAAGATAGTGTATCTTTGACACAAATAAAACTAATCCAATTTTAAAATTAATCATCATGAAAAAAATCTTTACCTTTACAATTGCTCTTTTGAGCATGCTGTTTTTCGTTGAGTCAGTTAATGCATTGACTTATACTGTGCAGGTTCCGGAAGGGACTAAATATGTTTATATCACCGGTGAAATGAATGGCTGGAGTCCTTCCAAGACTAAACTTGAGAAAATTGGTGATAACCTATTCTCCATTGATATTGAAGGTGCAACTGAAACTCAGAAGTATCAATATCTCAGCGGTCCGGACTGGAAATATATTGAGAAAACTGCTGACGGAGAAGCGGTAGAAGACAGAACATGGAGTGAGTTAGATGTTGTTGCAACCTGGCTCGAGACTTTTACGCCGGATGAACGTGATATCACTATTGAAGCACTCGTTCCTTCAGAAGTAATCGAACTCTATTTGGTAGGTAGCTTTAACGGTTGGGCAAGTCCTTCAGAAGCTTTCAAAATGACTCTTGATGAAGAGACAATTGACGGAAAAATATTCTCTATTACTGTTTTTAGCAACGATGCTATAAACATGGAGTTTAAATTTACAGCCGGTCCGGCATGGGCGTATGAACAAACAGATCCAACTGACAACTATGTGTTTGGTACTACAGAGAACACAGTGTCAGTAGTTGTAAACTCCTTTAAGGATTACTTCGATCCTGCAAAAACCGGAACCATTAATATTAAAGCGCATGTTCCTGCCGGCACAGAAAAAGTTTGGTTGCAAGGCGACCATTTAGGTTGGGCAATGGCCAAGGCAACCGAGGGGG
>CAYPPC010000073.1:4226-6314 GCA_964412435.1 uncultured Paludibacter sp. | reverse complement strand
CTCCTTCTCCGTGCCCATGGTGATGTCTATCAGCTACAGACTCTACAATAAGCCTGATTGGGGATATTATGAAGTTGATGAGGATGGAAAAGAGCGCCCCAACCGTGAGGCTAAATATCCCGAAGATGCAAATATTGAAATCACTGTAATCGGCTGGAATAAGGTAGAGAGTGGTGTCAGAACTATTCAAGAGGCTTCCAACCGGATTTACACCTTGAACAATAGTTTAATTGTAGAAGATGTGAAGTCAAAAGTTGAATTGTTTGATGTTAGTGGTCGTCTGTTACAGGCAGCTAAGATGGAAGGAACTTTCCAATCAGAGATGCTGAGTAGTGGTTTTTATATTCTGAAAGTAGATGGTGCTTCTAAGAAAATATCTGTTCGCTAGTACTTGTTTTGAAAGATTTTAAGAAAAAGGCTGTTCGACGCTGTGTGGAGCAGCCTTTTTTGATTTTTAATCAGAATAAAAGATTAACTTTGTGTACAAATAACAATAAAAAAAGAGATACAATGACAACAGTAGAAGTAGTAGGGTTTTCGGCTTCCATACTTTCAATTTTAAATCAATTCCCTCAGGCAATTAAAGTTTTTCGCACTAAAGATACCCATAGTATATCCCTGACAATGTATATTATCGTTGTGGTTTGTATTAGCTTGTGGTTGGTTTACGGATTGATGCTGATGGATGGACCGCTTATTTTGGCCAACGCCTTATCATTGATTCCAATTGTTTATATTTTTTTGGTGAAACTGACGAATACAATTAAGGGTATTGATAAATTATCGATATAGAAAAAGCGATATAGATTACTCTAAATCGCTTTATTAGAATAAATATGGAGTGTTAGACCCGGAAATCGAAACGATCCTGTAAGTTTGATTCGTAAATTTCCCGGTCAAAAGTGTAGAAACGTGCCGGCTTGTGTGAAACTCCGGTTTGGGTTTCATCCAGGCGGATTAAATACTTCATCTTGTTAATTTTTCTCCGGAAGTTCCGTTTGTCATATTCAGTGTCGAAAACGGCCTCATAAACACATTGCATTTCGGTCAGAGTGAATTTTTCCGGTAAAAGCTCAAAAACAAGTGGTTCGTGAAGCAGGTCACTTCTTAGCTTGATGAGTGCTTCGTCCAGTATCTCGCGGTGATCAAACATTAGATCTATGGGGTTGTAGACATTTTCCCACATTGCATCCTCGAGCATTTTTGTGTTGTCAATTAAATCAATATTTACTAAAGAGTAAAATCCGACTGTAATCACCCGTTCGTCTTTCAAACGTGGTTTTACCCAGTTGTAATCCTGAGGTCGTCGTGTGAGCCTGTCTAAACTGCTAAATACCTGAAACTGCTTCATGAAGATGCCTTCAAGCCCGGTCTGTTCTTCCAGAATGCGAGCAGCTGTCTCGTCGATGGTTTCATCACGTCGCATATGGTTGCCCGGTAGTTTCCACTCTTCAATTATCTCATCATTAAGAGGAACATATTCTTTACGCACAAGAACGGTCAACTCGTTGGCGCGGTAGCCAAAAATTACGCAGTCAACTGAAATGGTTGCTATTGTATTTTCCGGAATAATTGTTGTATTTCCCATAAGATCAATCTATTTCTAATACAAATATAATGAATAGAATAAATAACAGCAAGCTTAGTGTCGAACAAACACACATTTAATGAAATATTAGATTTCCAAGTGTAGATTTAACACTTACTCTCTTGTCGCGAACTGTAATTTGATTAATTTTGCAACAGGTTTAATCACTTTGTTTATGTGACACTAAGTCGTTTCCCGGTTAATAAATATAGAAACACCAAAATAGACAGAATCTTAAAGAATAAAAATCATGAAGAAACTAAGTGTACTCTTTCTTTTGTCTTTTTTACTTTTATCATGCCATGAAAAACAAGTACGTATTGCTATCATTGGCGATAGTATTACCGAAGGTGCTGGAATCAAACAGCAGAATTTGCATGCTTATCCGGCTATCTTGGATAGTTTGTTAGCCGGTGAAGCCGCTGTTTTGAATCTTGGGCGAGGAGGTACTGCAACACAAATTCAAAGTGACTTTTCCTTTTGGGACACTAAAGAATTCT
>CAYPPC010000073.1:0-4216 GCA_964412435.1 uncultured Paludibacter sp. | reverse complement strand
GCGGGGTGACACGTGAAGAAGTTGGGGGCGATCACCCCCAGGTGGTAATAATAAAGCTTGGTACCAATGACACTAAACCGCAAAACTGGAACCGTGAAGGCTTTGAGCGGGATTATCAGGCATTGGTTGATACCATCAGGACTATAGAAACAGATCCCCAAATTGTATTATGCCTGCCGGCTCCTGTTTTTGATACTTTGTGGGGAATCAATGATTCTGTACTCCAGGCAGGAGTTATCCCAGTGATCAGGAAAATAGCCGAAAAAAACCAACTGCAATTGATTGATCTCAATTCACCCCTGAAAGACAAGCCTATGTTTTTCCCCGACAATGTTCATCCGAATGAAGCCGGCGCGCGTAGCATTGCCAGGTTGATTTATCAGGAAATCAAGTTAAAAAAATAATTCGTGATATTCGAAATATCCCTTTTTTAGTGTGCTAAAATTGTTATTTTTACACTTAGTGTAAAAATAACACGATTAAATTTGGAAGATAGAACAAATTCACTTATTTTTGTCGTGAAAATAGATGTTGTCAAAATAACACTAACATAAATTGTAAAATATCCATGAAACAGCCATGACAATTACGCTTATAACACAATGGAATGATTATATGGCGTGTTCCATGTGACTTTAATGTAAAAAAATAAAATTTAATCACATGAAAAGAAACTTCTTATTAAAAGCGATACTTCTAATTTTTATAATTTCGCTGATTGGATGCACCACTAAAGGTGGAAGCAATCTCGATAAAGAGGTGAAGAAAATCGTATCACAAATGACTCTGGAAGAAAAGGTGGGTCAGATGGCACAAATCACATTAGATGTAATAGGTAAAGGTGATAACCGTTATGGCAGTTATGAGCCATTTGTAATTGACACCTTGCGTTTGCATGACGTGATTGTAAATTATCATGTAGGTTCAATACTGAATACCACCAATAATTATGCACTGCCCCCGGAGCAATGGAATGAAATCATATCATATATTCAAAAAATTGCTACTGAAGAGACTCGGATGAAAATCCCTGTGGTGTATGGTATTGATGCAATTCATGGTGTAACTTATACCGATGGCGCAATTATGTTTCCCCAACAAATTGCATTGGCAGCCACTTTCAATCCCGAACACTCATACAATCTGGCCTACGTTACGGCATATGAAACCCGTGCCAGCGGTATTCCCTGGAATTTTGCACCGGTTCTTGACCTGGGGGCAGATCCTCGTTTCTCGCGTATGTTTGAAGGTTTTGGTGAGGACCCTTATTTGGGTACAGTTTTGGGGTTAGAGATGTTGAAAGGATACGAAGGGATTACAGATAGTGTGGGTGATGCCCACAAAGTTGCCACCAGCTTGAAACATTTTATGGGTTATTCTGTGGCAGTTTCGGGAAAAGACCGCACACCGGCTTATATTCCGGAACATGTCTTGCGAGAATATCATTTACCCGCTTTTCAGGCGACCATTGCAGCCGGTGCTGAATCGGTGATGATCAATTCGGGCATTATTAATGGTGTTTCCTTCCACGCCAATTACGATATGCTGACCAAATTGCTCAAAGAGGAGTTGAATTTTGATGGTGTGGTGGTGTCGGACTGGATGGATATTATCAACCTGCATACCCGTGATAAAATTGCTAAAGATAATAAAGAAGCGATAAAATTAGCGATAAATGCCGGTATCGACATGTCGATGATACCATATGAGTATGAAGCTTTTTGTAGCGATTTGGTAGAGCTTGTAAATGCAGGTGAAGTGAAAATGAGTAGGATTGATGATGCTGTTAGCCGTATAATCAAAATGAAGCTTAAGCTGAATCTTTGGGAAAAGCCGGTAACTTATATTCAGGATTACCCTGATTTTGGTTCGGAGAAGTTTGCAAAGATGTCTTACGACGCAGCTGCAGAAGCCATCACACTACTTAAGAATGAAAATGAAATTCTGCCTTTGTCGAAATCTGCAAAGGTGCTTGTTTGTGGACCCAATGCTAGCAGTATGCGTGTGCTGAACGGCGGTTGGTCATATTCCTGGCAAGGCGAAAAGACTGACCGTTACACAGAACACTTTAATACCATTCTGGAGGCAGTTCAAAATAAAATAGGATTTAAAAATGTGCGGTACTCACCGGGCGTAAGCTATGTAGAAGGTGGTAAGTATTTTGAAGATGAAGAAGATCAGTTTGCACAAACTATTGCAGCAGCGAGAGCTTCTGATGTGGTGTTACTTTGTGTAGGGGAGAACTCTTATACAGAAAAACCAGGTGACCTGAATGATCTGGATATGAGTGCAAACCAGCTACGATTGGCTGAAGAACTGAGCAAAACCGGCAAACCGATAATTTTAATTCTGAATGAGGGTCGTCCACGCACATTCAGTGGTGTAGAACCGAAAATGAAAGCAGTGGTTCAGATTTATCTCCCGGGTAATTACGGTGCTGATGCATTAGCTGATATGCTTTTTGGTGATATAAACCCATCCGGGAAATTACCATATACCTATCCGTCATTTGCCAATTCACTTACTACATATTATCACAAACCTTCAGAAGAACAAAGTCCGGCTCAGGGTGCTTATCAATATGAGTCCGATTATAATCCTCAATATGAATTTGGTTTTGGATTAAGTTATACTACTTTTGAATATAGTAACTTGACCGTTTCACGAGCAGAATTCACAAAAGATGAGGTGTTGAAGGTTTCAGTAGATGTGAAAAATACCGGCAATCGTTCAGGCAAAGAAACTGTACTGCTCTATTCGAGTGACTTATATGCATCAATTACTCCGGATGTGAAACGTTTACGTCGTTTTACGAAGATTGATTTAGAGGCAGGGGAGCTGAAAACAGTTAACTTCGAGATCTCTGCTAAAGATCTGGCATTTGTAAATGTTGATAACAAGTGGATTACAGAGCCTGGCGAATTTGCCTTAATGGCAGGAGATTTAAAAACAATAGTAAATTATAAATAAGAAAATCTTAATAACTACTTTTCGATGAAGAACATTAGAGAAAAACAAGGTGAAGTTGCGAAGGCAGCTCCCGGCAAACAGCTGAATTTGCTACTGCTGCTACTTTTTGCAGTGCTGCCGTTCACTATGTTTGCACAGAAATCCGAAATTAGCGGTGTAGTTCTGTACAGCAGTGATCAGGAGCCGATTATTGGAGCCAGTGTTGTGGTGAAAGGAACTACAGCAGGATCTCTGACAGATTTTAATGGTAGGTTCTCCCTGTCAGCAGCTCCTGGTGAAGTGCTGGTAGTGAGCTATGTGGGTATGCAGACGAAAGAAGTTCAGCTTGGCAATGAGAAAAGTCTGACTATTCTTTTGGATGAGGATAACAAAACACTGGATGAAGTGGTGGTAATTGGTTACGGAACCGTAAAAAAACGAGATGTAACAACGGCCATTACAACAATCTCCACAAAAGACTTAGATCAGCGACCGATGGTTTCAGCAGATCAGGCTCTGCAAGGAAAAGCAGCCGGAGTTTCGGTGATTAAACCGAACGGTTTGCCTGGAGAAGGTATGGTGATTCGGGTTCGTGGTACCACCTCGATGAATTCAAGCAACGATCCGCTTTATGTGGTAGATGGGGTAACTTTAGACAATATTTCATTCCTGTCAGCTAATGATATTGAAAGCATGCAGGTGTTGAAAGATGCTTCGTCAGCAGCCATTTACGGATCGAGAGCAGCTAACGGGGTGATTTTAATTACTACTAAAAATGGAGTTAAAAATCAGCCTAAAATTAGCATGAGTGCCTATACGGGAGTAACAAGCCTTACAAAAAGGATAGAGTCACTTAACGTTGAGCAGTATCGTGAACTGCTTGATGATATGGGGTCGACCACAGCACTGCCATCGAACCTGACTGACAGAACCGATTGGTACAAAGAGACTTTCCAAAATGCGGTAACGCAGAATTATCAGGTGGCGGTATCTAATGGTACAGACAAACTAAACTACTACATTTCCGGAGGATACACCGGAGAGCAGGGTATTATTAAAGTGGCCTATTTTGAACGTTTTAACTTCCGCTCGAATATTGAAAACCAAATTCGGCCCTGGCTGAAAATAGGTGCCAATATCTCTTACTCCGATTATAAAAATAATGGAATTGTGAGTGGACTCGGTGCTAATCGTGCCGGTGTAGTACTTTCTGTGATTAATACTCCTACCTATGCTCCCATTTGGGATGAGACAAATCCGGGGCAGT
>CAYPPC010000072.1:4239-11915 GCA_964412435.1 uncultured Paludibacter sp. | reverse complement strand
CTTTTATCAAAGAATTCAATTCTTTGAGCGGTCAACATATTTCAGGCATTGACAGGAACCTCCATCAATAAAATTTCAGCATCTTCTGTTGCTTCCAGTCTAAAACTTTTTGCTTCCCGGATTCCAAAACCATCCCTGGTGTTAAGCTCCTGAGTTCCAACACGCGCTTTCCCGTGGATAACAAAGATATATACTCCGTTTCCTTCTTTATTTAGCTGGTACTCTTTAGCAAAACCCGACTTAAAATTGGCCAGATAAAACCAACTGTCCTGATTAATCCACATCCCTTCACTGCCCGGATAGGGTGAAACTATTAGCTGAAAGTCATTGGGTTTGGCAAAATCATCAATTCTCATCTGGTCATAACGTGGGGTGAGTCCGTTTTCACGGGGAAAAACCCAGATTTGCAAAAATTTGACCGGCCGGTCAGCATTGGCGTTAAATTCACTATGCGTAATTCCGGTGCCTGCACTCATCACCTGCACATCTCCTTTTTGTATTATACCTCCGCTGCCCATGCTGTCGCGATGCTCTAGGTCTCCTTCGAGTGGAATTGAAATAATTTCCATATTGTTGTGGGGATGTGTGCCGAAGCCGCGTCCTCCCTCCACATAGTCATCGTTAAGTACACGCAACGCCCCAAAATTGACGCGGTCGGGGTTGTAGTAACCGGCAAAACTAAATGTGTGATAACTCTTCAGCCAGCCGTGGTCTGCGTATCCGCGGCTGTTGGCGGCATGATAAATTGTTTTCATAATTTTCAACTTCTAATTAAATGCTTAAATGATAAAATTACCCGGACTTTTAATTTTCCAATGATTTTATAAATCTTTCAGCAATAATATTGATGAAACTTGCTCTGTCATCTCTTGGGTAACCGTGCGAGTATTGTTGAGCCCTGTCAAAATGCTGTATCGCGTGGTCTGAAAAAACTATATCTATAAAAATAAGGATAAGCCTGGATATGTTCAGTTGTAAATAGGAACAAATAAGCTCAGATATTGTTCCTTGGGCGCAATTGAGGAAGGATAAACCCTCTTTAATAGTTAAATAAACTAAAATGCCCGTTGTTGTTGTAACGTTTCTCCCCATTTTTGCATCATATAAATAAGACGGGGATGACACAAGATAAAGAACAGGCTATAATTGCCGCCTGCAGGCACGGCGATGTAAAAGCGATGCGACAGCTTTATGAGCTGCATGCACCGTTTCTATTGGCTGTAGCCGTTCGTTACCTGGGCACTCGCGATGGATCTGAGGATGTTTTGCAGGAGAGCTTTGTGAGAATATTCTCCCGGATCGGGCAGTATGAGGAACGGGGATCAGTGCGGGCATGGATGAGTCGCATTGTGGCCAATGAATCTTTGCAGTATTTACGCAAAAGCGGAATGTATTCAGACAACATCTCTGTGGAGGATTTGTCAGAGGAAACTCCCGGTTTTCGCCATCCGATGGTAGATGAAATCTCAGCCAATGAATTACTGGAGTGTGTGGCGGAACTCCCTGAGCGGTACCGGACTGTTTTTAACTTGTTCGCAATTGAGGATTACACACACCGTGAAATTGCCCGGCTGCTTCATATAGAGGAGAATGCCTCCAGGACTATGTTTTATCGTGCCCGTAAAATTTTACAGAAAAAAGTGGCCGGATTGACAAAGAGATAAGATGAAAAAAAATAATAAAGATATGGAAGAGAAGGATCTTTTCACTGAAAAGTTAAAGGAGAAACTGGAGGGACACAGTCTGCCGGTAAGCGATGAGCTGTGGGGGAAGATTGAATCAAGACTGCCCGTTCAGCGCCCCAAACGACTGGCTCTGCCCTTGCTGCGCTTAGCCGGTGTGGCAGCAGCCGCTGCTGTGTTGTTGCTGATACTTTTACCCTTGTTTACACCTCAGGATGAGATGGCTCCGGACAAAGAGCAGATGTTTGCCCGGGCTACTGCGGAAAATATTGCTGATCTTGTTGCTGAAAAACAGCCGGCAGTTGAAGAATCCGGATTTGACAAGTTAACGGATTTAAAAAACAAGGAATCTGTAAAAATCATTACGGAGCATAGCATGCCCAAAAGTGATCTGATATATGCTGATGTGGAAGATAAAGATTCATCGCAGGAGTCAGGTCCTGTGGTTAATGAACAGGAAAACGCAAAAGAGATTGGTGGTGAAGAGATCCGGAAAGAGGAGGAGCAGAAGGAAGATAAACGCCAAGAACAGTCTCGTGGCAGTTATGACAGTTTCCCGGGTTCTCTGAATGACCCGGTTGATATTCCTGTTTTTCGTACTAAAAAGAAAAAGGGGAAGATTATGCTCGCTGCTTTAGGCGCAACTTCAGGAGCCAATAGTACTCCGGGCGCTGTTTCGGGGGCGGAGTATGCGGAGTTTGGCAATGATCACTCTCAGCCTTTGACAATGGATATTCCTTACCGTTTTCATAATATCCGACTGGATGATATCCAAGTTCCGCAAAAGACATATCTGCCACCGGTAACGCTGGGTATAAATATTAGCTATTATCTGACAGAAAACTTATCGCTGGGTACCGGCATCAGCTACAGCTACCTTCGCACATTATACTCTCATGCTAATCAGCCAGGGAACAGGGCCGATTTGCAGCTGCATTATATTGGAGTACCACTCTATCTGAGTCAGAATCTTTTCAGCTCTTCAGCATGGAATATTTATGTTTCAGCAGGAGGAAAGATTGAAAAAGGAGTTCGCGGTTTGTACCGACAAAATTCCGGAATCAGCGGGGATGGACAGTATACCACGCCGCTTGCAATAAACGGTGTGCAATGGTCGCTGCAGGGTGCAGTAGGAGTAGGGTATAAACTTTCTGACTACCTGAATCTTTTTGCTGAACCGCAGATTGCTTACTATTTTGAGAATGGACAGCCGGAAAGTATACGCTCAGAATTTCCAGTTGCTCCGGGTGTCAGTGTGGGGTTGCGGATTGAGTTATAGGCTTGGTTCTTCTGACTGTTTGGAAAATTGGCTGACAGAAACTCCTGGTTATCGGTGCTGTTTTTGATCAACCGATTTTTTAGTCCGGATTATCATATCGTTTAACAATTATAATTATTGTTGCTTATGACTTCTTGTACTCCGGAAATCTTTAAAAGCTATAAAACTGTATCTAATATCACTCTTCTCAATTTCCTGCCATCTGATTTTGTCTGAGTTTCATTTAATCTCAGTTTTCTGACAAATAAATAACCCTGAATCTGTTTTTGTTGTGCTTTGGCACGGGTTTTGTTGTATTTAGAACTGAAGCAAATTTTCGATTTAAACATTATCGACTTTATCTAACATACTATAAGTTATATTTGGGAAAATGTAAATGTAGGTTTTTAAGTTATAGATAATCAGGAGGATAGCTCGATGGTTGCTGGGGAAGATAGTTGAATCTACAAGAGTGATTTTAGCCAATTAAAATTTGCTCAAATGTAAAAAAGAAACTATCTTTGCAAATTAGAAACAGTATGTAACATTGTTATATTTAATGTAATTACAGTATAAAAGTATATTATAGAATAAAATAAGAAAGTTTAATTTAACAATTAATTGAAATGAGAAAAATTATTTTTAGTGTTGTGCTTTTACTTGGCACATTGAGCTTTGCTAATGCTCAGACAATCGAAACTGTAGAAGCTTCAAAATGGTCACTGGGTCTGAAAGGTGGAGGTACTTACTTCCGCGTAAATCCTTACAGTGCTGCATTTGATAACGTAGATTGGGGAGCAGGCCTAATTATCGAAAGAACAGCCAATCCTCTTTTCGGAATGGGTCTTGACGTTAGCTACCTGAACTATGCTCCGCAAGTAAACGGTTTAACAATTGATCCAACGCTTTTTGCATCTGTGAATCTCTCTAACCTGCTTTTCCCATATCGTGAAGCTAAGAAAACAAACGTATTTGTTAAAGTTGGTACCGGTCTGTCTATCTACAACAACGACACCCGCGAAGCTAACAAAGTAGGTATGGGTTACACTCCTGTAGTTGCAGGTTCTATCAACCCTGAGGTTAACCTCTCAAACAGAGTTGCTCTTGGTGCTGAAATCGGTGTACGTTATTACATGACTGAAGAACTGGGTGGCTTGTCTTCAAAAGATCGTTTTGATGATGCTATGACAGCTATGTTATCACTGCGCTTCAACCTGGGTGGTAAAGCTCACGCCAGAACACTGACTTCTTCAGAGTTCTACAGAATGAGCATTCCTGCTCCTCTTGTTAACGACTTTGATGACAGCAACATCAATAACCGTCTTGACAACATCGATCGTCAGATCCAGGATATCCAGAACAGGCTGAACCAACTCGAAAAAGACGTTCAGGCGCTGAAAGACATGCCTAAAGGATCAAGCTTCACAGCTACATTTAATAACGTTGACTTCCAGTTTGACTCAGCTACTCTGACTACAGGTGCTAAACTGGCTCTTGATCAGGTTGCTTCTGTTCTGCTGAACAATCCTACCTGGAGCTCAATCGAAATTAAAGGTCACACAGACAATATCGGTCCTGATGCTTACAACCAAAAACTGTCTGAAAGACGTGCTAACGCAGTTAAAGACTATCTCGTATCGAAAGGTCTGAACGCTTCAGCTCTGACTACTTCAGGTTACGGTAAAACTCAGCCGATTGCTACAAACAACACTGCAGAAGGTCGCAAAGCTAACCGTCGCGTTGAATTTGTAGTTGCTAACTAAAAATCAGAATTTTAATATCATAAAAAACCACTGTGATTTTCACAGTGGTTTTTTTGTTGTTCAGCCGACTTACTGCCGGGGTTTATCATAGTTCTTTCGCTTACCCTCTCCCCGGGCTTCCGGATTGTGGTAGTGTTTTCCACGGCCTACGCCAAGTTCTCCTGTTGATTTCTTTTCATCTTCAGTTTTGGCACATTTCCCCAGTTTACGTCCTGTTTTGGGTCCCGCTCCTTCCGGACCCCGTCCATCCATTTTTGGCATATTATTTATATTTAAGGTGTACTATATTGTTATTATATGTCCGCTGTGAAGAGTCTGAAAGTTTTTTCCTAAACTCTTTCCCAGTTCACTCATGGCTTTTTGCCCGGTGCAGTGCCCGGTACAGATGATGCTTTCTCCGGCCAGTTTTTGAATCTCCAGTGCTGTGTTGTGCAGCTCTTCAGTTGTTTCAGTTTTCAGTAAGTCACTGTCATCAGTGAGGTGAAGTCCGCCATGAATCATGGCGATCTTTTTATCGGGGAGGTGATGTTTCAGGGTAGTCAGCATATTTAGAATGCCATTGTGTGCACAACCGGTGAAAAGCACCAGGCCGGCTTTCCCTTCAATGGCAAAGATCAGCTCGTGTCTGAAATCATCAGGCCATTTGTTGCCACCGGCATCTATGCGAAAAAGCGGCGCATTTCCTTTGGGAAGCTGATAATCCTGCCTGATGGCAGTGATAAATATAAGCTCATCCTGCCGGGTGTATATTTCGCTTAAAAATATAAACCGATCTTTATATTGTCGGAGTTCTTCCGGATAGCCGATGTTGCGAATATTTTCACCCCTTATGGATTGGTATTGGTGGCTGAAAATCTCCTTTTTCATAACTACCTTGGCCTGTTTGTTGATCTTCAGAAAGTGTAAAAGACCACCTAAATGGTCGTAATGTCCGTGTGAAATAACAGCGAGGTCAATTTCAGTCAGATCTATCCTGAGAGAAATGGCGTTTTCAGCGAAAAGGGTGCTTTTCCCGGTATCAAACAGTATTTTCTTACCACTGTCACCCTCAATGTAGATGGAGAGACCATGCTCAGCGCCCAGTGAGGGAGCGTGTGAGCTGTTTTCTATGAGGGTGATGATTTTCATGGGGAATAAATATATGCAAATATAATGAACGTATGTTCATTATGCAAGTGTGTGCAAATATATTTTATTCATTTTACAGTATTAAAAAGTAAATGGTGTTGTCAACCCCATTTTTCAATATTGACCAGCCTGGGGCGATCCAGAATTTGAATGTTTTTACCATCGAGGAGAATGGTTCCTTCCTTCTCAAACTCTTTGAGGAATTTAATTGCACTTTCGGTAGCAATAGAAGCAAAATTGGCCAGATCCTGCCGGCTGAGTTGCGGAAAAATATCAATACCGCTAAAGTCATCACTGCTCAGATAGAGTAGGGCGGAAGCTAATTTACCTCTCATTTGCCGGTAGGTGGTGTTGTGGATAATGCTCAGAAACTGCTTTTCATTCCGGCAGTTCCGGGTGGTAATTCTCATGGCAAAGTTGGGGTTACTCAGCAGAATTTTGCGCATGCTCTCTTTGTCGATCATGCATATTTGCACATCGGTCAGAGCTACAGCCGAGTAGTTGTGTGTCTCTTCTCCGAAAACGGAGGAAAAAGCGAGAAAATCATTGGCCTTTTGCAGAAAGAGATTGAGCTGTTTGTCAGCTCCTGTCTGGAGATAAACTTTCACCAGTCCGCTCAATATCAGCAGCACGTGAGGAGCAAAAGCCTCTTGTTTGAAAAGAGTTTCTCCTGCCAGGTAATTCACTTCAGTTTTGTTGCTGTTAATAAATGCCAGCTCCTCAGGTGTGAGGTCATGAAAGCAGGCTGCAATGCGTTCGCAGCCTCCGGAGGGTATTTGGAATGCGCTCATATCTATTCGTTTTACTGATTCAAAGATAAGGAATTTTTTCAAAACTGCAATTTGTTCAGCAAAAAGCTGTCATAAGTCAGTCGCCCGGCTGAATTATCTCAATCCGCTTTTCTTGTCGGATTATTGGATAGAATATAACTTTGCACTGTATTAATGATAAGAATAATAATGCCCTGTAAAGGGTCCGAGTAAAGGATTAGATCGTTGAAATAATAAACAAAAATAAAAATATAAAAAGCTATGAAATTTTTAGACACAACCGTTGAAGAGATTAAATCAGAAGCTCAATTGAAGCAAATTTTAAGTGAAAATGAGAATGTAATGGTATGCCTGGGTCGTATGGGGCCGATGTGTATTCCTGTGTATGATGTAATGGAGGAGCTGGAAGAAGAGCGTGAAAATATTAAGTTCTACTCCATGGGCTTCGATAATCCGGAGGCCGGAATGATTCGCAATGCACCGGAATGCCAGGGCTTTATGGGCCTGCCTTTTACCATGTATTATAAAAATGGTGAAGTAGTTAAAGCAACAACCAGTATTCAGAGTCGTCAGCAGATTGTGGATATTCTGGATGATCACTTTGCCTGATAAACTAAACTTGGTAAGAGACTTCCAGCGTAGGGCAGTGAGAGTATGTTGAATAAATAGTGAGAAAGAGAGATGGAGAAAATATATGATGTAATGATATTGGGTGCGGGAGCTGCCGGGCTTACAGCCGGTATTTACGCTTCGCGTGCCAAGTTGGATACTTTGATTTTGAATGAAGGTGTGGTGGGTGGTCAAATGGTGCTGACCAATGAGATTGCTAACTACCCCGGTTTTGAGACTATCAAAGGTTATGAGCTGGTTAATAAAATGCGCCGCCAGGCGAAAGAGTTTGGCTGTACGATTCGTACCAGTGTGAAAATCATTCGTTATGATCTAAGCTCTGAAGTTAAAGAGGTGGAGCTTGAAGATGGTCGTGTTTTCAGAGGTAAAACAGTTGTTCTGGCTACCGGTGGCAAGCCACGTGCATTAGGCATTCCGGGTGAGACGGAATTTGAAGGACGCGGCA
>CAYPPC010000072.1:0-4229 GCA_964412435.1 uncultured Paludibacter sp. | reverse complement strand
CGACTTCTTCCAGGATAAAAAACTGGTGGTTGTGGGTGGCGGTAACTCGGCTCTTGAAGAGGCTGTAACGCTGACTAATTTTGCATCGAAGGTAACTATTGTACATCAATTCGATCATTTCCAGGCATTTGAACATGCTGTGCTGGAAGCAAAGAATAATCCGAAGATTGAATTCGTAATGTCATCGGAGCCTCGTGCTTATATCGGTAACGGAAATCTGGAGAAGGTTCGCATCGAGAATATGATTACGGGAGAGGAATCAGACATACAGGCTGACGGAGTGTTTGTGTTCATCGGTTATGTGCCCAATACAGAGTCCTTGCAGGGAACTTCGCTCGAGCTGAATGAGCGGGGAGAGATTGTGGCTGATGAGCTGATGCGGACTAATCTGCCGGGTGTTTTTGCAGCCGGAGACAGCATTGCCAAAAGATACCGCCAGGTAACTACAGCGGTGGCTGACGGTACAATTGCTGCGCTCAGCGCATCCGAATATCTTCGTTCAAAATAAAGGATATTAATAAAGGTGGGGTAGTTTGAATGTGGTTTATACCCTGCCATACATCGAGTGGTTGTTTTCATGAGATGAAAAGAAAGGGATTGCCGTGCACGGCAACCCCTTTTGATTATATCGGCTTTTGTTCAAACTTACTTTTTTGTTTTTTTTGCTTTCAGTTTTTCAAGCTCTTTTTGAAGCGCTTCAATCTCTTTCCCTTGATTTTCAATAGTCTTCAGAAGTGAGTTAAGCTCTTCATCCTCAATGCTTGTAGGATATTGAGCAGCCACTCTGTCGAGGAAGTCAGAGAGAATGTTCATGTAGTTCGTAAAGGCCTCATACTGCGAAGCATAGTGAGAGCCGTAGGGATCCTGATGAGACATGTAGCGGAAGTGATCCGTTGTTTGCAGATGCATCCAGTCATGTTTCAGCGGGTTGTCCTTAGAGAGACGAACACGCTCAGCCACAGCATAAAGTTTACTGAGAGCCTCGTGTTGCAGATCGTTTCCGTTCCATACACTGACGTCTTTATTGGCAGACCAGCTGATGGTGTTCGGTACATGCAGGCTGTCTACTGATTTCAATTTTTTGCTCAGCTCAGCGGGCAGTGCAAACTGATGTCCCTGTGCCATCACATGGTAGGTCAATGCCTTGAAAAAGTCAAAGATACCGGTGTCTGCCTGTTGCAGAACGCCAAGTGCTTCATAACCCATCCAGATGTTAAACACTTCGTCCGATTCAGGTGATTCGGAAATCCAGTTGACAAACTTCTCTGCATCGAGCGGATAATCGCTCCAGCTTGAGTCTGAGAAGCGGAACGCAATGTCGTCGCTCAGCTTGTTGTTGCGCACCAGCAGATTCAGCTTAGGAATGTAAGAGTGATTGTAGAGGTAGTTGGGGCTCTTCCAACCCATCACAAATTTAGCCTCATCGATCAGCATGGTTTTATATCCCATTTCGGATACAATTTCACCAATTCCGTCTGAATAAATCAGTTCTGAGTTACGCAGCGTAGTAGGTTTTTTACCAAACAGCTGTTCAATTTTCTTTGCATGTGCATTCACCTGGCAGATAAACTCCTCTTTGTCGTAAATAGACGCCAGTGAGTGGGCGTAGGTTTCAGCCACAAACTCAACGCTGCCGGTGTCGGCCAGTTCTCTGAACAGGTCGATTAATTCCGGTGCATACTGCTCGAGTTGTTCCAGCACAACTCCTGAGATGGAAAATGCACATTTGAACTTTCCGTTGGAGCTCTTAATCATCTCTGCAATTGTGTGCGTAGCGGGCAGATAAGACTGCTCTACCAGATGACGGATGCGCTCTTCGGTCGTGAAATCATCATAATAGTAGTGATCCTGACCTATTTCAAAAAACCGATAGCTTTTGAGTCGAACCGGCTCATGAATCTCAAAATAAAAACATATATTCTTCATGTGTATAATTATTTGTTTGTTCTCAATTTAGTTTTTTATTTTTTGAAGTGAATGGAATTAGTAACCCATCACTTTTTCGTAGATGGCACGTACTTTCAGTCCGGCATCATACCATTTGATGTTATTTACCTCTTCCAGTCCTATTTCGCGCATACTTTTGTATTTTGCGGGGTAGGTTACCACGCCATAAATAGCGTCAGCCATGGCGTCGATGTCCCAGTAGTCTGTTTTCACCACATGTGTGAGAATTTCAGCACAACCCGACTGATAGGAGATGATAGAGGGCGTACCTACCTGCATCGCTTCCAGTGGTGAGATACCAAAAGGTTCAGATACCGAAGGCATAATATACACATCACTTTGTGCCAGCATATTATGTACATCCGGACCGCGTAAAAACCCGGGGAAGTGGAAACGGTCGGAAATGCCGTGTTTGGCAGCCAGTTCAATCATATCCTCCATCATGTCGCCGCTACCGGCCATTACAAAGCGGACATTCTTGGTTCTGTGAATTACCTGTGCGGCAGCTTCAACAAAGTACTCCGGCCCTTTTTGCATGGTAATGCGTCCGAGGAAAGTAACAATTTTGTCTTTCCGCGGCAGCTTCACAAAGCTCTCTGCATTATCCAACGGCTCCACAGCGTTGTGAACTGTTGTTACTTTGTGTGGTGGCTGGTGATATTTTTCAATCACAATGCGGCGGGTCAGATTACTCACCGTCATGATGTGGTCGGCTGCATCCATACCGCGCTTTTCAATGCCGTAAACAGTAGGGTTCACTTTACCACGGCTTCTGTCAAAGTCAGTGGCGTGTACGTGAATTACCAGCGGTTTCCCGCTGATTTGTTTGGCAAAAGCACCGGCAGGGTAGGTGAGCCAGTCGTGTGAGTGAATCACATCAAAATCGAGCTGATGAGCCAGCACGCTTGCCACTGCTTCGTAGTTAGATATCTCTTCAATCAGATTTTCGGGATATTTACCCGAGAAATTAACACATCCAAGTTCATCGGTGTGGATGCGTCTGTAGTCATATTTGATACCGTCGCGCAGCCAGAAATACTCGTCGTGGCTCATTTTGCCGTTCAGCTTATCCCTCACATATTCCCAGTTGTTATCTTTCCAAACAATGGGTACGTGGCTGGCGCCAATAATTTTCAGGAAGCTTTGGTCTTCGTCACCGTGTGGTTTAGGAATGACAAAAGTAATATCCATATCTCCCTGTGCGGCCATCCCTTTGGTAAGTCCATAACTGGCTGTACCTAGTCCGCCTAAAATGTGGGGAGGGAATTCCCATCCAAACATCAGTGCTTTCATTTTGTAACCTCCTTATCTTTGTTATTTAACATATCCAGTACTCTTAAAATCTCAGCTACACTCATAGCGAATGACATGCCTCCGTGCCCTTTGAAAGGTGGGTTGCCGTCAAACAGTTCTGAGATGGTTCCTACGCAAAGCTCGGTCATTTCAGCCTCCAGGCCGTTGAGCAGTCTTCTGAGGAATGATTCGCCACTCTGTTTATATACTTTCAGATAGGCATCGGCATAGTAACCCACGGTCCATGGCCAAACAGGCCCGTTGTGGTAGTTCCAGTTGCGCTCCTGCATACCGCCAATATATTCGGGGCGATATGAGCCGCTTTTGGGACTCAGTGTACGCAAGCCTTTCGGTGTGAGCAACTCTTTGGTTGTGATGTCGAGCACCGATTTCTGCTGATTTTTGTCGAGGGGCGAAAATGGCAGCCCCACAGCAATAATCATATTGGAGCGAACCTCCTGATCTCTGTAGCCATTAATTACATAGTCGTAGAGATAGGTGCCGTTCCAAAACTCCTGTATGAAAGAGTTTTTGGAAATCTCAGCCTGATAGTCGAGCAGATCTGCTGACTGTTCGTTGCCTCCCAGACGCTCCAGTTGTGAAACAAACTTCAGAGCATTGTACCATAGCGCGTTAATCTCGACCACATAACCGGTGCGTGGTGTAATGGGCTGCCCGTGCTCCACGGCATTCATCCAGGTAGCAGGTTGGTCAGTACCATTAACAAACAGCAGGTTATTATTGTGTAAAAACAGATTGGGGTGTTTTTGTTGTTTAATAAAATCAATTACCCGAATGGCCAGACTGCCGTAAAGTTTGGCTGCCTCCTCCATGGAGCGTTTTTCTGCAAATTGCTGCAATGAGCGGATAAACCAGAGTAAAATATCCGGGTCATGAATGCCTTCGAGGTGGAAGTTTTCCCGCTCACCTTCGATGAAGCGCTCAATCTCTTCAATGGCAGTATTCATGATGGCGTCGTAATAATCCTC
>CAYPPC010000071.1:2406-11924 GCA_964412435.1 uncultured Paludibacter sp. | reverse complement strand
CTTTCTGCAGTAACGCGGATAGTATTTCCGTTTACAACCAGTTGACCGTCTTTGATTTCAACAGTACCGTTGAATCTTCCGTGAATTGAGTCGTAACGAAGCATGTACGACATGTACTCAACATCAATCAAGTCATTGATACCTACAATTTGGATGTCATTTCTTTCTTGAGCAGCACGGAACACAAGGCGTCCGATGCGTCCAAAACCATTAATACCTACTTTAATCATTTTATTCTTATTTTTAAAAATTAAGTTTCTGAATTCGAGGTGCAAAAGTACAAAATATTATCCTTTTTACAAAGAAAACCGATGAAATATTTCATTAATTTAATACAGAACCGCCTTATTCGTAGCAAACTGTACACTTATCTTTATTTTTCAGTTTCAGACTTATTGTAAACAGAGTTAAGTCGAAACAAACGGTAAAGCGGACAAAAACTGATCAGACTCGATGCTGTCAATAACAAGGCGACTATGAGTGCCACCACTCCGGCTACTTCTGAAAAAACTCCCAGATAAAAGAGAATTATCAGGACGATCGAAACAATCAGGCGGATTGCCCGGTCAGCACTTCCTATATTAGGCTTAATTTTCATAATATTTATTTTTTAATCTTTTGCACTGGGAATTCGCACAAAAGAGGGGTGTTTTAACTATTTAATAGAACAAACTCCCTTTTTGAAAGTTCAACTATTTTCAGGTTTTTCACTTTTACTTTTTCAGAGAAGAAATAGTTTCAATTGACATTTGACACAATGTCATCATTTTACGTTATTTTAACTGTTATAGTCGATAAAACAGGATCGCATATAGTGGAATAAGACAAATTCAGTGTATATTTGTAAGCAAAATCAACTAATATCTAAAATAAAACACATTATGAATTACGATCTTTATCCTGCCGAACCGTTCCGCATAAAAAGCGTTGAACCGGTACGTATGAACACCCGCGAAGAGCGCGAAAAACTGATTAAAGAGGCCGGTTACAACACATTCCTCCTCAACTCTGATGATGTTTATATCGACCTGCTGACCGACAGCGGTACCAATGCCATGAGCGACCACCAATGGGCCGGCATGATGATGGGTGATGAGGCTTATGCCGGAAGTCATAACTTTTACCATCTGCTGGAAACGGTGCAGGAAATATTTGGATTCAAATACATGGTTCCCACACACCAAGGACGCGGAGCAGAAAATCTGCTTTCACAAATTGCCATTAAACCGGGACAGTATGTACCGGGCAATATGTATTTCACCACTACCCGCTTTCACCAGGAGGTTAACGGCGGTAATTTCGTTGATATCATCCGCGACGAAGCTCATGACGCTTCTCTCAATATTCCGTTCAAAGGGGATATTGATCTGAATAAACTGCAAAATCTGATCGACGAACACGGAGCTGAAAACATCGCTTATGTTTGTCTCGCAGTGACTGTGAACCTGGCCGGCGGACAGCCCGTTTCGATGAAAAATATGCGCGAGGTGCGCGAGCTGACCAACAAGTACGGAATTAAAGTATTCTACGATGCTACCCGCTGTGTTGAGAATGCCTATTTTATCAAAGAACAGGAAGAGGGCTTCGCAGATATGTCGATTAAGGACATTGTGCGCGAAATGTTTAGCTATGCCGACGGATGTACCATGAGCGGTAAAAAAGATTGTCTGGTGAATATTGGCGGTTTCCTCGCTATGAATGATGAGGAGCTTTTCAACGAATCGAAAGAGCTGGTAGTGGTTTACGAAGGTATGCCTTCCTACGGTGGTCTGGCCGGTCGTGATATGGAAGCAATGGCTATCGGACTGAAAGAGGCGGTTCAGTTTGAATATATTGAGCACCGCGTGAAGCAGGTACGTTATCTCGGTGAGCGTTTGCGCGAAGCCGGCATTCCGGTAATCGAACCCATTGGCGGACACGCTGTATTTCTGGATGCACGCCGTTTCTGTCCGCATCTGACTCAGGAGCAGTTCCCCGCACAGAGTCTGGCTGCCACTCTATATCTCTATTCAGGCGTACGCAGCATGGAGCGCGGTATTGTTTCTGCCGGACGTGATAAAGTTACCGGTAAAAACCACGCGCCAAAGCTTGAAACTGTTCGTCTTACAATTCCCCGCCGGGTATATACTTACCGACATATGGATTATGTGGCGAACGCTGTAATTCACCTTTTCAGTGAAAGAGAGCAGATCAAAGGCCTGAAGTTTGTTTACGAACCTAAACAGCTGCGTTTCTTTACAGCCAGATTTGAAGAGATTTGATTATTTTTGCTACTCAAAATAATAACTATTGAATGAGAAAACCTGTCGGAGATTGATTCGGCAGGTTTTTTTGTTATTGCGAAGTGGGCGAAGTGGGCTCGGGGGCTTGACAACAACAGAATATACGCTCATCCGGTATCTTATTGTGTCGACATTCTTGCCGACACTCCCAATAGGTTGTGCGTATACTTGAATAAAACGCAGAATGATTTAACTTTGGCAAAGTTTGTGTGTTAGTTAACGTGAGTTCAACACATAATAAAATTAGAAATCATTTAATCTGCAGAGTCCTTCCAATTACTGGACAGACGAACTAGAAGTCGTCAGTCCTGAGATGCAATATACATCCCCACTCTTCAAAAGTTCCCGGAGATTTAGAGGGCTTCCCCTACTCTATCCTCATCTTCAAAAATGGATAAGCTTCTATCAATGATATTTTTCGTTGCTCAACATTTTCAATAAACTTACGATATTCGGGTGTATCGCCATGAAGTGGCCGGTGATTCAAATCGGAACGTAACTGTTTGAGTTTTTGCTTTAACACTTCGGTTTCCTCATCAAAAAAAGTATCAGCGAAGCGTTTCCAAATATAGTCTACCGCCACATCAGAAGGATGCAACATATCGGAAGCATAAAAACGGTAGTCACGCAACTCATCCATCATAATTTCGAAAGCCGGAAAGTAAATCACCTGCTCAAATGATGATGTCAGCTCATTGACAGCCAGTTGCAGCGTACTTTTGCTCACTGTATTTTCCTGCGCCCCATCCTTCCAGTGACGAATAGGACTAACGGTCAAAATAATTTTCAGGTTGGGGCGACGCTCAAGAAGCTGACGAAACACCTCGTTCATTTCACCCACAATTTCACCGGTACTTAATCTGCGCCGGTTGAAATGATCTGCGGGCAGCTTATGGCAATTGGAAACCAGTTCACCTCCTTCTGCCAGCTCAAATATCCAGGCTGTACCGAAAGTAATCATCAGCACATCAGTCTCTTGAAGAAAATAGCGGGCAGCCAGCAAACGGCTGTTAATATTTTGCAAAGTCTCCTCTGCTGTTGCTGCCGAAAAGGCAGTACTGTGCATAAAGCTTCCCCACAAAGAGGCGTGCTGAAACAGATCTTTCTCCTCAAACTCTTTATCAGACATCAGTATGCGCAGTGCTTTACCTACTGAAAGCGGGTTGTAGAGCACCCCGAAAGGATTCAAAAAAGCCGGGAACCACAATTCGGTCAGCTTATTTCCAATGTTCTCAGCAAAGCAGGAGCCCAAAGTCAGTACTCGACTTTGATAATCGATTTGAAAATCGGGGACAGGTATTTTTACTTGTGTTCTAAACATTCCGGTAAATCATCAAAACAGAAAACCAAGTCCGCCCAGCACAGCAAAGAGAATGGTACTCAGAGAGATCATTTTCATATGGCTATCCAGTGCTCGTCCATTATTCCTGAAAACAAAGACAAGATGCATTACAAACAGCGGCAGACTCAACAAAAACAGAAAATTAAAAACAGAGTTATAATAACTTACAGTAAACCAAATCATCAGCGCAAATGCCAGACTGATAAGAGTAGTGTGATAAATCTTTGCACCTTTCAAGCCCATTCTCACTGCCATCGTTTTTTTGCCAAAGTTCTCATCATTGTCCATATCACGCATATTATTCTGATTGAGCATGGCTGTGGATAGCAAGCCTACGGATGAAGCCGGCAGGAATATTTTCAGAGGCAAGGATTGATACATTAGAAAGAAGACTCCGGCCACACTGACCAGCCCAAAAAACAGAAAAACAAAAAGATCGCCCAGACCAATATAACCGTATGCATTTTTCCCGAATGTGTATTTGATGGAGGCAAACATAGCCAGCGCACCTAAAATAAGCATAATAATAGCGGGGGTACTAAAAAGTGCGCCAAAGGAGAACCAAACTAACAGTGCGCCGTTAAAGGCAGATAAAACAAGGAATAAGATCAGAAAATTAAACAACTCTTTTTTTGAAAGCATTCCACGCTGCACACTGCGTATAGGGCCAAGACGATGCTCATTATCAGTTCCTTTTTCTAAATCGCCCAGTTCGTTGGCAATATTAGATAAGATTTGTAAAGAGAGTGCAGTGAGCAGTGCAAAAATAAAAACTGTACCGTCCCAGCTTCTAAACGATGCTGCCAGCAAACTACCCATTAAAATTCCGGCAACAGCCAGAGGCAGGGTGCGCAATCTCATGCTTTCTATATAATATGGTAATTTTTCTTTCATTAAATTGTGGTTTCAGAGTGCAAAAGTAAGAAAAAGGAATGAATTTGGCAGAGAATTTAATGTTTCTTTAGCTCATAAGTGGTCACCGACCGGCAGTTTTGAAAAAATCAGTATTCAAAGGAAATATTAACCGGCCAAATAAACTCAGAACCACTCCCAATTTACTAATGAATTGAAATTTGTTAATACAATTCTTAAAGTTCTGTCAGCTCAAAACAGAGATGTGAACTATTTTTGCTATTTTTGCTTATATATTAAACAGTTATTATATTGTCAGTCTCTCTTTTAACCCAAACCGTAGACTCTAATTTGACAATAAAACAGATGATGCAAAGAATTGTTGTACTCATAAGCTTATTAATAGCCAACCTGCTGATGTTGGCTTTTGCTGTTGTACCACACCATCATCACGTCGAAGGCAATATTTGTATTGAACAGAAACACTGCGAATGTGAGCATGATATGGATGCTGCTGAAACTGCAGAGCACAGTCACGACAACGAAGAGGAGTGTTTTCTGAAGTATCAAATTACCGAACCTCGTAAAAGCACCGAAACATTAAGTGCTGAGCAAACACTATTACATCCGACAATTAAACTACCTATAGCCCTGCTAAAAACCATTTTCACCCCTGCGGTTACTGAAACCGACCGGGAATTTTTCATTGAAAAAGACATCCCCCTCTATAAAAGTCTGCTCTTTAGCAGCACCGGCCTGCGGGCTCCCCCTTTCTTTGCATAATTGCTAATTTTTAGCATTCAATATCCCCGAACTGCACTCTTTCAGTTTGGGCGACACACTATTTCTATTCAGAATATTTCAACGAATTTTTAATTCAATTTAATATTTTCAGTTATGAAAACTCGATATTTATTGATTGCAATGCTTGCATTTGCAATTCTTGGGTGCAAACATGCCCATGACCATGATGACGATCATGATGAACATGACCACGCCTTTTTATACTATACGGCTTACACCGATGAGTATGAAGTTTATGCTGAAACCGAAGGGCTTTTAGTCGGTGAAACCGTATCAATTTTCACTCACTTTACCAATTTAAATAACTTCAAGGCGATGGACAGCGCGCAGGTTACAGCTGTGCTGGAAGTGAGCGGCAGTAAAGTGAGCCAAACGCTTGAGCAAGCCTTGAAAAAAGGTGTTTACAACTTTGAGATTTTGGCCGAAAAGACCGGAACCGGTACGTTGACCTATATTATTGAAAACAGCCGCGGTACAAGCGAAGTAGTTATTCCAAATGTAAAAGTGTACAACAGCTACGATGAGGCGGAAGAAGAGGCTGAGGAACTGGCAGCACAACACGATCCAAACGCCGTAGCTTTTGGTAAAGAGCAATCCTGGAAAGTGGATTTTGCAACAGCAATGCCGGAGTATAAACAATTTGGACAGGTGATAAAAACCACAGCTCAGGTGCAATCAGCGCAAGGGAATGAGCAGGTTATTTTCGCCCAAACAGGTGGAAAGGCGCAATTCAGCTCCAATAGCATTCTTGAAGGGAATGATGTGAAAGCGGGGCAAGCGCTTATCTCCATTTCCGGCGGTACGGTGGATAACAACACCTCGGTAAAATTTGCCGAAGCAAAAAGTAACTACGAAAAAGCAGTGGCCGACTATGAGCGTGCTCAGGAGTTGGCTGCCGATCGGATTGTTTCAGAAAAAGACCTGCAAGCTGCAAAAAACCAGTACGATAATGCCAAAGCTGTGTATGATAATTTGCGAGGCAGCGTTTCTGTTTCCGGGCAGCGTCTCAGCAGCCCGATGAACGGTTTTATCAAGCAGATTTTGGTGCAAAACGGAGCTTTTGTCGAAGCGGGCGAGCCACTGATGGTGATTTCGCAAACACGTCAATTGCAGCTCACCGCTGAGGTTCAGCAACGTTATGCGGCTGCTTTACCTTTTATCACTTCGGCCAATATCCGCACTATTCACGACAATCAGAGCTATACTTTTGAGCAACTGAACGGAAAAATTTTATCCTACGGAAAATCGGTTAATAATGACAACTTCCTGATTCCGGTAAACCTGCAAATTAATAACAACGGCAGCTTTATCAATGGCAGTTTTGTGGAGGTTTATCTGATCAGTTCTACCGGTAGTCAGAGCATAGTGGTATCCAACAGCGCGTTGCTTGAAGAGCAAGGACTCTTTTTCGTATGGGTACAATTAACACCGGAGCTGTTTGAAAAGCGGGAAGTAAAAACCGGTGCCACCGACGGAGTTTCCACACAAATTACCGATGGAATTACTCAAAATGAACGCATTGTAAGCCGTGGTGCCATGATGATTAAACTGGCTCAAGCCACCGGCGCACTCGATCCTCACGCGGGACACTTTCATTAGAAATTAAGAATGAGAAATGAAGAATTAAAAATGAAAAGGTACAATTTTATTTTGAATAGAAATCAAATTATGCTGTGTCTATTCTATAATTATACAAATAGATAACTTAATGAAAGAAATGAAAAATAAGAATAAGGAGAATTAAATAGATAACGAAGTGCTTTTGCACAATCCAACTAATTCTCAATTCATAATTTCAAACTTATGACTGCACTAAATAAAGTAATAAAATTTTCACTGAACAATAAGTATTTTATCCTGCTCTGTTCAGTTGTATTGATCATATTTGGGGTACGCACATCGGCTGACATGGATGTGGATGTGTTTCCGGATTTGACAGCGCCCACGGTGGTGGTGATGACCGATGCAGACGGAATGGCTGCCGAAGAGGTGGAGCGACTGGTAACCTACCCCATTGAATCAGCTGTAAACGGTGCGACGGATGTACGTCGGGTTCGATCCACTTCAGCACAAGGTTTCTCCTTTGTCTGGATTGAGTTTGACTGGGGCACCGACGTTCTGAAAGCCCGTCAGATTATTTCAGAGAAACTGATTAGTGTCTCTTCTGAAATGCCACTAGGAGTTGACCAGCCCGTGCTTGCCCCGCAAACCAGTGTGATGGGAGAGATTTTCTTTGTGGGCCTGCAAGCCGAAGAGACCGATATGATGACCTTGCGCACGCTGGCCGAATGGGAGTTCAAACCAATGATTTTAGCCACCGAAGGCGTGGCGCAGGTGACCATTATTGGAGGAGATTACAAACAGTATCAGGTACTGGCCAATCCACAATTGATGAAATTTCACGACGTGGCCCTGGACGACCTGGCCGATGTGTGCCGCTCAATGGGTGAAAACTCAAGCGGTGGCGTTTTGCGGGAGTTTGGTAACGAGTACGCTATTCGTGGAATGGCGCGAACATCCGACCTGGAAACCTTGGGAAGTACCTACGTAAAATCTAAAAATGGTAAGCCGGTGCGCTTGTCGGATGTGGCTGAAGTTACCATTGGTAGTGCACCAAAAATGGGTTATGCCTCCGGAAACGGTAAACCCTCGGTAATTATTTCTATTGCCAAGCAGCCCAATGCCAACACGCTGGAGGTGACCGAACACATTGAAAGAAACCTGGAAGAATTGGCGAAAACCCTGCCCGCTGATGTGAAGCTCGACACCAAGATTTTCCGTCAGGCCGATTTTATTGAGACTTCGGTGAATAACGTTAAAAACTCCCTGATTGAGGGTGGAATCTTCGTTATCATTATTCTTTTCCTTTTCTTAGGAAGTTTCCGTACTACCATTATTTCGCTTTTAGCTATTCCTCTTTCACTTTTAGGAGCTATTTTGGTGTTGAAAGGATTCGGTATGACCATCAATACGATGAGTCTGGGTGGAATGGCGATTGCGATTGGCTCATTGGTGGATGACGCCATTATTGACGTAGAAAACGTATATAAACGTCTGCGGGAAAACCGCCTGAAACCAAAAGAGGAGCAAGAATCCGCATTTAATATCGTTTATCACGCATCGGTTGAGATTCGTTCCTCTATTTTGAATGCAACACTCATTATTATTGTCGCCTTTATTCCACTCTTTTTCCTGACTGGAATGGAAGGACGCATGCTGAAACCACTTGGAATTACTTTTATTGTTTCGCTTTTCATGTCGCTTATAGTAGCCATGACGCTGACACCCTTACTTTCGAAAATGTTGCTTTCAGGCGAAAAATACCTGACTAAAAACCAGAAAGAAAAATGGCTTTCGCGCAAATTGAGTTATTACTATCAGAAATCACTGGCCTGGTCGCTTGGACACGGAAAAGTAATTTTATTCTCTATTTTAGGACTGTTTGTTTTAGCAATTATTGCCTTTTCAAGCTTTGGCCGTAGCTTCTTACCCGAATTTAATGAGGGTGCGCTAACGATTGGTGTGGTAACCCAACCCGGGACCTCCATCGAAGAGAGTAACGAGCTGGGTAATTTAGTAGAAACGGAACTGCTCTCCATCCCCGAAGTGCGTAGTACCGCGCGACGCACCGGACGCGGTGAGCTGGACGAGCACTCGCAAACCACCAACAGTGCAGAAATAGATGTTAACTTTAAGATGTTGAAACGCAGTCAGCAAGAGGTGCTGGCCGATGTGCGCGCCAAGCTGGATGCCATTCCCGGAATCGCTACTTCGGTGGGTCAGCCTATCGGGCACCGCATCGACCATATGCTTTCCGGTACCAGTGCCAATATCGCAATCAAGCTCTTCGGTACCGATTTGAATCGTCTTTTCGATACCGGAAATGAGATTAAAGAGGCGATTGAAGGAATTCCCGGCCTGGTGGATGTGAACGTAGATCAACAGGTGGAAGTGCCACAGATTCAGATTCGTCCACATCGCGATATGCTGGCACAATATGGAGTAAGCCTGAAAGAGTTTAACGAGTTTGTCAATATCGCCTTTGGTGGCGAGAAAATGGCCGATATTTACGAAGGTCAACGCAGTTTTGACCTGATTTTACGCTTTAATACAGACTATACACAATCACTCGAAGGAATAAAAACCGCCCTGATTGACACCGAGAACGGTGGAAAAGTTCCTCTGGAGCAGGTGGCTGAGATTGTTTCGGTGACCGGTCCCAGCAGTATTTCACGTGA
>CAYPPC010000071.1:0-2396 GCA_964412435.1 uncultured Paludibacter sp. | reverse complement strand
AGCGAAATATCGTTATTGCAGCCAACGTGGCCGGTGGTGATTTGCGCGGTGTGGTCAACCAGGTGCAGAGAAATATTCAGGAGAAAATTACCCTGCCTGAAGGTTATCGCATTGAGTACGGCGGACAATTTGAGAGCGAAGAGAAAGCCTCGCGCACCCTGCTGCTCACCTCGCTGATGGCACTGATTATCATCTTTATGCTACTCTATCAGGAGTTCCGTGACCCCAAACTGGCTGCGGTTATTTTGCTGAACCTGCCGTTGGCGTTGATTGGTGGCGTACTGGCCATCTGGCTCACATCAGGCATACTCAGTATTCCCGCGATCATTGGTTTTATTACGCTTTTTGGTATCGCTACGCGAAATGGCGTTCTGCTGATATCGAACTATCACCGTCTGCAGTCGAAAGGTGTGCCGCTTTACGAAACCGTAACGCGCGGTTCTGCCGACAGGCTAAATGCGATTATTATGACGGCGTTGACTTCGGCACTGGCACTGATTCCGCTGGTAGTTCGCGGCGATTTGGCCGGAAATGAGATTCAGAGCCCGATGGCCAAAGTAATTCTGGGCGGACTGCTCACCTCTACCCTGCTCAATATTTATATTGTACCGATTGTTTATAATGCATTGAGCAAGCGAGGAATTATTCAAATTGAAAAACGAAAAGCGAAAGAGGCGTAAAGCTGATTACATTTAATTTTTATGACAATGAAAAAATATATTCTTGGCGGATTTATTTTACTGCTCTTTTCCTGGAGCCTTTCGGCTCAAAACAGCCCTGATCAGCTGCTCGACCAGATTGAGCAGAACAACAGCAGTCTGGCCGCCTACCGAAAAGCGATGGATGCCGAAAAGGTGGCTAACCGAACCGGCCTTACCTTGCCCGATCCGGAAGTGGAGTTTAATTACCTTTGGAGCAATCCTTCGGAGCTGGGTAAACGCACTGATTTTAGCGTAATGCAATCCTTTGATTTCCCGACAGCTTATGCTTACCGCAAACAAATTGCCGGTATGAAAAACGAGCAAGTTGAACTGGAGTATTTGCGTATGCGCAAAGAGATTCGTGCTGAAGCGCGTCTGTTACTCACTGACTTGCACTATCATCAGCAGCTAAGTGAACTTTTGGAAGAGCGGGAAGCTGAAGCACAACAACTGACGCATGCCTACAAAGTCCGTCTGGATGCCGGCGAAGTGAGTATTCTGGAGTACAACAAGGCCGCAATGAATCTGCTTAACAGCACCAAAGCTTTGGAGAAAAACCACATTGAGCAAAACGCTTGTTATTCTGATCTGATCCGACTCAATGGCGGTCATCAGATAGATGCTAAAAAAATGGTTCTGCCCATAGAACCACTTTCAACTGATTTTGAAAGCTGGTTTGAGCTGGCTGAAGCGGGCAACCCAATGCTGCAATGGCTCCATCAGGAGATTAATATTCGCAACAGCGAGCAAAAACTGGCTCGTGCCAATGCCCTGCCCAAACTGCATGCCGGCTATATGAGTGAGAAGTTAGTAGGCGAACATTTTCAGGGTATCAGCATGGGAGTGACCATTCCCCTTTGGGAAAATCGCAACAAAGTGAAACAGGCCCGCGCAGAAAGTGAAGCAGCTCTTGAAATGCAAAACGATGCGCAGTGGCAGTTTTACAATGAGATGAAACGCCTGCACGCCAAAGCACACTCCCTACAGCAAAGTTTGAACGACTACCGAAAACAACTGTCGCAGGTAAGCAACAAAGCCTTGCTGCAAAAAGCTCTCGAAAAGGGCGAAATTTCGTTAGTGGAGTATTTGCTCGAACTCACGCTCTATTATGACAGCGTTGATAACATTTTAGAGATTGAAAAAGAGTATCACGAAACTGTGGCTGAACTGAAGAAATATATGTAAAACTGTTCCCTGATAAAAATGAAAAAAGCTGTGAAAATCACAGCTTTTTTCGTTTAGTACATAAAGGATAAAACAATTACTTTTTCGGTTCTGCTTTTTTCGTATCGCAGCATTCCGATTTGGCAGCTTCTTTTTTAACAACTTTAGCCGGAGCTTTTTCGGCTGCATTTTTGTCACCTGAGCAGCAATCTGACTTTTTAGCATCAGCTGTCACCTTCTTGGCATCTTTGTTCACAGCCTTCACGTCTGTGCATTCTGATTTTTCAGCCTTTTTGTCGGTGCATGCTTTGTCAACACACTCCTGCTTTGCAGGCTCTTTTTTAGTTGTTTTGTTGTCTGCCACATTGCTTGCCGTAAGTGTAGCCAATGAGAAAATCATTGCAAAAGCAGTTGCCAGGATTTGATTTGTTTTCATGAGTTCAAAATTTTTGTGGTGAGCTCTCACTTTTGGAATGGATTGTTTGTGGTTTATTTCCATTCTTCGGGAGTATCACCGGATTAAATAATAGG
>CAYPPC010000070.1:7990-11940 GCA_964412435.1 uncultured Paludibacter sp. | reverse complement strand
TGCCACTCTCCGGAATGGTTTGTTATCGCTTTTTTTACCTCCTTGTTAAATTTTACACGAATTACTGATTCGGGGACCGCATTACCCCAAAATTTAATAGGATGCCTGCGCTGTAAAACCATTCCTGATGAAAACAGGTCAGAAATACTCAGCTCTTCATATTTTCTATCAATAGCATTGCATACAGTTTCAGCAATAATTGTAGCTCCTTCGGCAATGGGGTGCAATGCATCCGGAAAGAGATCGGGGCGACGATGAAGTGGCGTGTGCAAATCAATGAGATCCACATTAGCCAATTCTGCTACATGCTCAATTGTTGACTGAATTTGCCAAAACCAATCGCGTGTACTTGATTTGAAGCGGGGATGTTGCGGAAAAATGGGGGTTAGCTTACAAATTTTAATATCCGCTGCGGGATTTACAAATCTGAAAGAATCAATTAAACTAACATAGTCGCCGATAAAATCATCTCTGTAAAATGGCCAGTTTCGAGGGTCAGTATCATTGAGTCCAAGATGAATGATGACAATTTCCGGCTGAAAATCGAGTGCCTGCTTAAATTCCGGCAGGCTTTGGTAGGGTCGATGCCCTTTGTTTAGTAAAGTAGCACCGCTGTGTCCAAAGTTTTTGACAAGGTAATTGTCACCAAGCAAAACTTGTAATTGAGCCGGATATCTGTCTGCTGTATTCTCAATTCCGGCCCCAAAAGTAACAGAATTTCCCACGCAAGCTACTTTCACGGGATTGGCTGCAAACGCTCCCCATGAAAATAAGCTAATTACAAAATAAATTAAACACTTATGGTACTGCATCATGTTTTATCTTTTCTCTGCTTTAATCCAATCAATACGGTAACCTTGATCTTCTGTGCTGCTTTCGCTTAAAAAATGCACATAAGAGAGACCGTGCAGCGACTGATTTTTTAATGGAACCTGAAGCCGTTTTTTATTGTCGATATAGAGTTTTGCCTGTGTTTTTTTGGCGTCAATATCCCATTCGAGCCGCAAGGTATAAAATTTATTTGGCTTTAGCTTAAGTTTGGCAGCACTTATTTCCAATGCAAAAGGTGCAAAGTGGCGTGCTGTGGTATCACTGGGGTTAAACCAACGATCGTTGAGCAAAATTGTTGCTTTCCCGTTAGCATCATTAAAGGCGAGGGAAGTAGTCAGTTCACCCTTCCGGAAAGCCGGAAAATTCCACAGTGCACCGGCCTGACCGGATACCAGAGAATCATTGTTGATGTATTTCACTTCCAGTTGCATCTTATTGTTTAGCTCACAACCGCTCAGTCGGTTATAGCCGCAGTGCCCAACAATTCCTTCGAAATAATTAAAAACGCTCCATTGCGCCAGCCCGTCCGAAAAATCGCAAAAACGCTCCGTTTCGTTGAGCCAGTCGGCATCAAACATCACTATGGCGCGGTGCAGCGGGTGCTGCCCCAGAGAAACTACCAACCGACCGGGATCAGTCTCCACAAACTGACTTTGGTGTACACTTTTATCAATTCCGGCAGAAGTGCCAAAGTCTGCAGCATCGCGGCGCGGGTCGAGGTAGAGTTCCCGGAAGCCGCTCCATGTTTTGCCGTCATCGGCAGAAATGGCGGCGTGAATGGCATTTCGGTTGGTGAAAACATCTTCCCAGACTCCATTGGTGTTGTTACGCTCGGGTAGGGGCGTGGTGTTGGACCAGATAAAAAGCAGGCGACCGTCACGCAGTTTGCCAATAGTTGGCATGGTGATGGTGCCGTAGAAGGGGGAGGGTGTAGCTTCGCTCCAGCTCAGTCCGCCATCTTCAGAAAAGGCCTGATAATGATGATCCTGCGAAGTACGAATCAGCATCCAGAGCCGACCATCCTGTAGTTCCACCACGGTAGGCTCAGCAGCGCCGTGATTCCATCTTTTCCCATCATGAAAACCGCCGCCTTCATGATCAGGAGTAAATACCAATGAGGAGCGTTGCCATGTTTTGCCGTCATCGTCGGAAACAAAAGTAAGGCAGGCTTTGGGCAGACCGCGCTGCAAACCATAATGACCCGCTACTACAACGCGTTGATTATTGCGGATAAATACCGGCGGTTTCAGCATAATCGCTATGGTGTCCGAAACATGTATCATCTCCCGTCCGCCATTAATTCCACCCACGGTTCGTAACGCATAGGTGCCCATACCGGGTGCTGCAATCATGCGGATATATTCGCCGCTCAGTGGACTGCGCGTATCAGCAAAAGGAATCTCTTTGGGCACATTCACTCTTGTCCAGGTAAAACCTTTATCTCTGCTCGAAATATAAAAACTGCCCGGTTCCGCCTGCTCTCCATAATTATAGTGGCGAATTTCACCATCTTCCATCAGCGAAAGACCGATATAGGCATCGCTGGGCGGAGTGGCTACTTTTTGTGGCGGCATAGGTTGGTTGCCTGCCGACCGGAATGTAAAACCGGAGAGAAGCAGAGTCAGTAAAAAAAGAGTTGTTTTTCGCATAGAGTGAAAGGAAAAAAACCGCGCAAGAGTTTTGCTCTTGCGCAGTTTCAGAAAATTATACAATTAATAACCTGGAGTCTGTTCCAGTTCCGGGTCGTTGTTTAAGGTGGTGATATCCACAGGCCAGAGTAAGAGATAGGGCTTGCCCGAATCAATTACAGGATTTGGATCATCGTAGTTGGCAGCAGCAGAGAAGGCCAGAGGCGCTCCATTTTTAGTTTGCTGCATGCGGCAGATATCAAACCAGCGTTTGCCTTCGAGGACAAACTCTTTGTCGCGCTCTTTCAGAATAGCCAGTTCGTTGGCTTCAAAAGTTCCGTCGGTGTAAGCGTGAACTGCAGCATTGTAATCAGAGCCATAAGCACGTTTACGAACCTCATTGACGTAGCTGGCCACCGGTTTGCTTAGCATATTGTTGACTTCAGCTTTCATCAGCAGGGCTTCCGCGTAGCGATAAATTACCAGGTCGTCTGACCAGGAGCGAACACCATCGCTGTTAATCGTGCCGTTGTACTTTTTAACAACAGTACCGGCCAGCGTTCCGGCAGCGTTGTAGGCATCCAGGAAAATTCCACGTTTTCTCTTGTCCAGATCGTCATAAGAGTTGAAAAGACCTGCTTTGTATTCGTGACGCTGCACAACCGTACCCAGGAGTTTCAGGGTGTCAGTGGTGATAAGAGCGCCATCTTTGCCGTAGAAGGAGTTAACAAATTGTGGAATCTGATAAGAAAAAAGATGGATACTGTTAGTGGCTTCCCCATCTGCAAAGCGAACAGCCATAATTACTTCGTCATTACCTTTCTTGCTGTAATCAAATACTTCGGTGTAGTTGTTCAGCAGTGAAAAAGATGCTCCCAGTACCTCATCAACAGCAGCGTCGGCTTTAGTCAGATCGTCACCAGCAGGGGACTGATTGCCCGTTGTCACTTTAGCTGACCAGAGATAAACCTCAGCTTTAAGCATTTGAGTGGCATAGAATGACCATTGTCCTTTGTTTTGCTTGATGTTTTTCTGATTGCCGAATGCACTTACCGATTTATCAACATCTCCTTTGATAAAATCAAGGGTCTGTTTCGGTGAAGAGCGGGGCGTATAGAGGTTTTTGGCAACCACCTGACCCTGCATTACTTTTACGTCAGTAATAACAGGTACACCGCCGTAAGTACGGTAGAGATAGAAGTAGTAGAACGCACGCAAACCGTAGGCTTGTCCCAGGTAGTAGTTGCGTTTCTCAGCAGATAAAAACTCAACGCCATTTTCCAGCTGATCAATAAAGTGGTTCACCTGCAGAATTTTTCCATAGAGACCATTCCAGCTTCCAATACCGGTGTTGTCTTTAGAGAAGTCATTATCCTTGATAGGTTTACTGTAATCCAGACTGGAACCATGGAAACCGGTACCTGTTTTTTGAGTACCTCCGCGGGCTTCGCCCAAAATAAACATGGTGTTTTGGTAGGTGCCTCTCAGGTC
>CAYPPC010000070.1:0-7963 GCA_964412435.1 uncultured Paludibacter sp. | reverse complement strand
GCAGTCCTATGGCATAGGCATCAACCTGCGCCTCGTTTTTCCAGAAGTTTCCGGAAGCGTAGTAATCTTCGGGCCCCAGTTCCAGCCAGTTACAGGCTGTAAAGCTAAGCGAAAGGGCCGATATAATAAATATATAAAATAGTTTTTTCATTGTTATCCAGTTTTAATGGTGATTAAAATGTTGCGTTAAGTCCAACAATAACAGTACGAGGCAGTGGGTATCCTCCCCAGCCGCTTGCGCCGGCTTCCGGCGTAAAGATTGTTTTACCCTGAGTCAGGTAACCTAAGTTTTGTCCGGTCACGGAGAACTCAAGTCTTGACATTTGCAATTTTTCTGACAATCGTTGAGGCACCTGATAGGCCATCGACAGTTCGCGGAAGGCCAGATAGTCACCTCTGTAGATAAACATAGAAGTTTCACGTGCATAGTTACGTTTGTTCAACTGGTCGGCCCAGGTGTACTGCGGATATTTAGCATTCACATTATCGGGAGTCCAGGAGTCCTTCACTTCCACCAGCGTGTTGAAAGAACCTTGCATGGTACCCATGATCCATGGCGTACGATAATCAACCCGGTGGAAACCAAGTGCAAAGTCTGTACGTGCAGTCATACTGAAGTTTTTGTATGAAACGGTGTTGTTAAAACCTCCGGTTACACGGGGCGTTGTGCGACCGATTTTCACTCTGTCAAACTGGTCGATGATACCGTCACCGTTCACATCTTTCCATTTTACGTCACCCGGCTGGATGGGGAGAATTTTGGCATTGCCGTTGGCAGCTACTTTGTCACCATCGCTGAATGTTGCCCAGATGTCGGGACCGTAAAGGATAATGTTGTTACTACCGTTATTACCGGTTGAGCGGTCAATCAAATTACCCGGGATTTCATCGTAAGATTTGTAAATTCCTTCCGCTTTGTAAGCGTAGATTACGCCCGGCTCCTGACCTTCCTGGTATCCGCCAACCCAGATTTTTTCGTCATCCTTGCCGGTGTAAACCTGGTAAGCACCTTGTCGGTTTCTCTCCAGTCCGTTATCCGGCAGTTTAACAACGATATTCTTGTTGACAGCTGCGTTAAGTACAGAGGTCCATTTCCAGGTTTTGGTGTCGATTACGCGATAGGTCACCTGTGCTTCAAAACCGAGGTTTCTGATAGCACCGTTGTTGGTTCTCACGCTTCCGATACCGGATGAAGTTGGAAGAGGAATGTCTGCAAATTTATCCGTGGTCAAACGGTTGTAGTAAGTGAGGTTGGTAGCGAGTCTGTTGTTCATAAAACTCAAATCAGCACCCACTTCAAAGGTGTTTGAGCGCTCCCAGCGCAGATATGGATTAGGAATAGTGGTCAGCAGGTAGCCAATGTCGCCATTGTACTTGTTGCTGCCGTAAGCTCCCTGCAGGGTGTAGGCTCCAATGCCTGAAACGTTACCGTTTACCCCGTAGCTGGTGCGGAGTTTACCGAAGGAGAGACTGATTGCATCAGCCAGGTTCTCAGCAAACTGCTCATTGGTAAATACCCAACCGGCAGAAACACCCGGGAAGAAACCCCAGCGATTTTCGCCGAGCAGGCGGGAGTATCCGTCCTGACGGAAAATCAGTGAGAGAAGATAGGTGGCATCGTAGTCGTAGTTGGCCCGGCCAAAGAATGACATAATTCTTTCGCGTGTGTGCCAGGAGTCGATGCTTCGTCTGTCTTTCTCCGAAGAGGTGTACTGCAGGTCCATAAAGTCATCGGTGGGTGCACCTGAACCTGAAGCAGAGAATCCGTAGTTATAATCATCGAAAAACTCTGTTCCGAGAAGTCCGTCGATAGAGTGCTGCCCAAATTGATTGTTGTAATTCAATATGGCGTTACCCATTAAAGTAACTGTCCGGTCAAAACGGGCTGATGATGAACGTGAGCGAACCCAGTTGTTGGTGCCTTGCATATAGTCTTTGTTGAAAGACTCATACATTCCTTCACTGTACATCCAGTTAAAGTTTGTTTTCAGATAGAGGTTTTGAGCCAGGTCAATTTTGAATGACTGTCCGAAAGTAAATTTATCAGTATTGTTTCTGCGAATAAATTTATCGATGTTGACAGCCTGGTTACCGTCGCCGGAGTTTTGTCCCAGCAGCAGATCGCCATCAGCATTGTAACCGCGCATGGTAGGCGGTGCGGTAATCATTCGTCCGAAATAGTTCTCTTCACTACTTTGAGTAGGTGGCAGTCCTTTCCACTTGGCATCCTGGAATGAGATGTTGCTGTAAGAGGTGAGCCACTCTTTAATTTTATAATCAGCGTTTAATGTGAAGGTCAGTCGGTTGTAAATATTATCCAGAGTCAAACCTTCTGATCTGTTATATCCCAGATTGGCATAGTAACTTCCACGCTCGTTACCACCGGAAAAACCGAGGTTGTAATCCTGCGAAGTGGTGGGCGAGTTGAGGTTAGCTTTTGTCATATCCCAGTCTTTGTAGATAATCTCGTCACCATAAACAGGGTCTTTCATTGTTTTCCATCCCTGGTTCAGAAGAAAAGCGAGATCCGGAGTGTAAATCATCGGACTCCACACAGCGCGGTTGTCCACCAGACCGTTGGCAGGTACCTGGTTGCCGTCAGAGTCTGTGGTCCAGTAGATATTACCGGTACCGTAAGCGTTGGCACCAGTGAGTGAGCCCATATTGGTAACGCCCGCCCAGGTTCCGTCTGATTTCTGGAAATACTGAGATGCTGTTTTGTAGGCGCTACGCATGTAGTGCAGATAGTCGCCTCCATCCAGGAAAGTGTAAGGGTTGTTCAGGTAATTCTGTCCCACGCGAACCTTTACGTCAATGGCACTGGTGCCTGATTTACCGGTTTTGGTAGTAATCAGTACCACACCGTTGTTGGCGCGGGCACCGTAAATGGCAGTAGCACCGGCGTCTTTCATCACCTCCATCGATTCGATGTCGTCGGGGTTGATGTCGCTCATGCTTGGACGCACCATGCCGTCAACAATGATCAGCGGAGAGCCTGAACCGTCGAAGTTGGTACCTCCACGGAGAATGATGCGGGGTGCTGCACCCGGGTCACCGCTTGACTGAATCACACGCACACCGGCAATGGCACCTGAAAGCGCTTGTGCCGGGTTGGAGAACACCCCCTTCTGGAAAGTGGTGTTTTCTACCTTCGAAATGGAGTTGGTCGATTTGCTGCGAAGCTGCGTACCACCGTAACCGGTAATAACAATCTCGTCGAGCATGGCAGCATCTTCCACCATGGTTAAATTAATAACAGCTTGCCCGTTGACGGCAACTTCCTGTGTTTTCATACCCACGTAGGATACAACAAGGGTACCATTGGCAGGTACATTATCAAGTTGATACTCACCGTCAAAATTGCTTAGAGTACCACTTGTGGTTCCTTTGACTTGGATCGCAACTCCAATTAATGGCTCATTCGACTCATCCACAATGACACCCTTAACGGTGATGTTCTGAGCCATGAGCGTCACGGAGAACAGCCAGATAAGCAAGGCTGCTATGCTCCTGAAACGTCTGTAAGTTGATTCTTTTCTCATACTCTCATGATTTTAAATGTTAGGTATATTGAAGTTATATGGTATTTGCTATTCTTTATTATTAATAGCTTCGATTGTTTTCCAGCATTGGTAGAGGCCGCGGGGAACGTGGAAGGCGCCTTTCCATTTACCGCCTTTCAGATCGAGCAGTACCTCTCCCTGGCGATTCAGGTATCCCCACCATTCGGGGTATTCCGGGTCTTTGAAGTGTGACCAGGTGTAGTCGTGCACCTTTTTGTACCACTCCAATGCCTCTTCAGAACCGGTGAGGTGGTAGCCTTTCAGCAGAGAAATCAATGTTTCTATATGCACCCACCAGAGTTTCTGATCCCACTCAAGTTGTTGTGGCGGATGGCCCATTCTGTCCATAAAGTAGAAGATACCTCCATGCTCTTTGTCCCATCCGTATTCTATTGTTTTTAGTGTAGTTTCAAGGGCTTTGTCGATCAGGTCCTGACGATTCAGACGCACACCGAGGTCCATGATAAACCACATTGCCTCAATGCCGTGCCCGGGATTGATCAGCCGGCCATCGAAACTGTCAGAGAGGGTGTTGTCACTGTTGAGATGCTCCACAATGATGCCGCCCAGCTCAGGACGCAGAAACACATCCATCACCTCTGTGATGCAGTGATCAATGGTCTCTTTCAACGTTTCTTCATCGAGCAGATGCTCAATTTCCAGAGCCAGATTAGATATAATCATTGGCAGCGAGAAGGATTTAAGGCTTCTGCCGCCCGGGTAGGCTTTATTCCATTTTCCTTTGGGGTTATCCTGTTTCTCCAGGATGCGGTTGAAGGTCTTTTGGGCAATTTCGGCATACTCCGCACTGCCGGTGGCTTTGCTTAGCTGACCGAAAGCCATGGTGGCAAAGGTATAGGAGAATATGTTGTAGGGCTCAACCAGGGGTGTGCCGTCGCGGCTCAGAGAGAAATACCAGTTGAGATCGCCGTCATGACCATACTTCTTTAAAAACTCAGCTCCCTGAATGGCGGTATCGAGCCACTCCTGCCGCTTCTCTACATTGTTGTATAGCATGGCAAACAGCCAGACCTGGCGCCCTTGCAGCCAGATAAACTTATCAGTGTCAAAAACATTCCCCTGCCGGTCGAGACAGGTGAAATATCCGCCAAACTCTTTATCCTGTGACTTTTCAAGCCAGAATGGTAGCACATTCTCTAAAAGTTCGTTTTTATATTTGTTTTCCAGAATTTTGAAATCCATATTCCCCAAATTAGATTAGTTAAATTAAATGTTAAACCCTCGGTTCGATATTAAAATAATTAAATATCGAAACAAAGATAAAAAATGTTTTTGATTAAATGTTTTTAGCAGTGTTAAATAATGTTTATTTGGACGCTTTTTTTATAGAAAAGTACAGTTGGTTGAGTTTTTGGAGATAAAAAAAAGGCCGAACCCGGTTCGACCTTTTAAAATATTTTAGTAGAGAATCTTATTGATTATTCTCAAACATTCTGCTTCTTCCCAGCATACATGCACCGTAGATACCGGCTTTGTCTTTCAGTTTGGAGAGTTCCAGCTGTGAATCTTTATTTACCAGATTCAGAGAGAATTTGCGGATGGCGCTTCTGATAGGCAGCATAACAAATCCTCCTGTTTCGGCAACCGGACCGCCGATTACCACCATTTCCGGATTAAATATATTGATCAGACCTGCGATGTGTTTGCCCAGTTTGGCGCTTACATCCTCTACGATTTCAATACAGAGTGTATCTTCCTGATTGGTGGCCCGGATGATGTCCGAAAGAGTCAGTTTGTCCAAATCTTTTACCTGTTTGGCCAGAATGGAGCTTTCGCCGTTTTTGATTCTCTCCAGCACCGTGCGGTGGATGGCAGAGCCCGAAGCCTCGGTTTCCAGGCAACCTTTTTTACCGCAGTGGCAAATGATTTCATTATCATAAGTAGGGAAGTGTCCAAATTCACCTGAGAATCCGGATTTACCGTAGTATAATTTACCGTCAATAATAATACTCACACCCAGTCCCCAGCTGAAATTGACAAAAATAACATTTTGATGCCCCATGGCCACACCACGCATAAATTCACCATAAGCCATTGCACGGGTGTCGTTATCTACCAGTACTGTATGCTTCAGTCGCTTGGAAAGAATGCTGCTAATGGGCTCTTCGTTAAAGTAGAAGCTGCTGTAACTGTAACCGGATTGTGGGTTTACCCTTCCGGAAATGTTCAGGCTGATATTGGCAATGTTATCTCTGACTTCCGGTTCAAGCTCTTCGATAAAATCTTCGATATGCTTACACAATTTATCGAAAGAGTCGGAGGTGTTGTCGTAGAGGTAGGGAATTCTCAGCTTGATATTCAACATTTCACCGTTAAAATCCATCAAAGCCAGATTGAGGTGGTGCTTGTGAAGGTCAACTCCCACAAAATAAGCCGATCCGGGATTTAGTCCGTAAACGTTGGGATGACGTCCCTCGGGTGTCTGAATTTTGCCGTAATCGGCCACCAGTCCTTCATCCTGCATACTGTTGATCAGTTTTGTTACAGTAGGGACGCTGAGGTCGAGCTCTTTTGATAACTCTGAAATAGAGTTTTTACCATTTTTGAGAAAATAACCAATGATATTCTTCTTGATCTGGTTCGTTTTGGTGTTCTTCTCTAAATTGAGGAATATCTGTTTTGTCATTATGAGAATTTAAAAATATACAGCTTGAGTATTGTTTGTTTTTCGTTTCGATTATAAGGTAATAGAACTATTCTAAATCAAAATAGAAGGTTTTGATTCATTTTTACCTGCAAAGATATTAAAAAATATGAATAATCATACCTCCGGAGTGTGAAATCTCTCATTATTGTCCGTTAATTTTTTCAAAATTTCTGATTAATTCAATCTTCTTCTCACAGGGGGAGCAGGCATACAGTAGCATCGAGTTTAATCTCTTTGTTCAGGGGTTTAAGTTTTCCCTTGCGCTGCTTCAGGCGATAAACCACGATATTGTTCGAATGTTGGTTTCCTAAGTAAATGTATTTCCCATTGCTGCTGATGTGAAAGTTCCGCGGCCCATTCCCAAAAGTCGAATAGCTGCCGGTTTTCTCCAGGGTGCCGTTCTCCCTTAGCCGAAAAACAGTGATGTCGTTGTTTTCGCCCCGGTTGGTGGCAAACAGGTACTTACCGTTGGGCGACAAATGAATATCAGCAGCGCCATTTTCCAGCGCCGGATCAACTACCAGGCTGGTCTCCTGTACAATTTCGGTCTGGCCGTCACTGCCAACAGAAAGCACAGTAACACTTGCGTCAAGTTCCTGCACCATATAGACCATCTGCCCATCCCGGCTGAATGTGATGTGACGCGGTCCGCTGCCCCTTTTCAGTGCCGTTGAACTTAACTCGGTGAGAATGTCTTTTTTATTTTCAGGGTGGTAGCGGTAGGCAAAGAGCCGGTCGGTCCCCAGGTTGGTTGCGTAGAGCAGGGAGCTGTCCGGTGAAAATATCACTTGGTGCACATGGCTGGGCCCAAAGCGGTTGTTGCCAAAATGCTTCCTCGGATGTTCAATGATTTCTATTACTTCGCTTAAGCTGCCATCTGGCCGCGTTTCAAAAACAGAGATGCTGCCACCGGAATAATTAGCTGTAAAAACATGCTTCTCACTGACTGTGATATAGCAGGGGTCGGCACCGCCGGCTTCCACGCGATTGATCAATTCTAAAGTTTTGTTCTTCCGGTCGAAACGAAAAGCACTCACGCTGCTTTGATCGCCCAGCTCATTAACGGCATAAACATAGTTTTTGTCCGGAGAAAAGGCGAGGTAGCTGGGGTTTTCGGTTTTCACAAGCAGTTCTTTGCTCTTTAGCTTTCCACGCTTGTTGAATTGAAGCAGATAAATCCCTTCGCTGCCGGTTCCCCGGGTATAGGTTCCCGCCAGCATTTCATAGCTTGTCTGTGCAGACATCCAGGTAAAAAACAGTAAAAAAGCTGCTGCTATCTTGATTCGTTTCATCTCAATATGTTTTGGTTCGAAACGCAAATTTACTAAATAAAATGAGATGAGCTGTTTTTATGATTTATAATTGTGTCGGTTTTGGGTGTTTTGAGTTTTAGGCGGTACTGTAGTTATTGGTTGGGTAAAAGTTCCTTGTATATGCTATTCTTAATTATTTCAAATGCCTTCTGGTGGTCACTTTTATTTATCTTGATGCTTATGTTTTCAATCGGACTAAAACCGGTATAGATATTTAATACAGAAGATGCCGGATTATCAGAAACCAGCATTGAGTAAATCTGAGAGCCTTCTAAAAGCACCTGGATGTTTTCTGCAATTACTACGTTGTCCGTCTCAAGCAAAATTGTTAAATCTTTGTCCATTGTAAAAAATTATATAGTCCATAAGGGGTAAGTTGGCAGTTTGCTAACTCTCTCTTTGTCTCTTATTAAATAAAT
>CAYPPC010000069.1:0-12293 GCA_964412435.1 uncultured Paludibacter sp. | reverse complement strand
CACCAACAGTTTTTGCCATGGCAATGAGGTGCATCACCGCATTGGTACTTCCACCCAATACCATTACAATCCGAATCGCATTTTCGAAAGCTTTGAACGTCATGATATCAGAAGGTTTAATATCATGCTCCAGAATATATTTAATTGCCTCGGCAGCACCTTTTAATTCTGCTTTTTTCTCATCAGATACGGCCGGGTTGCTGGAGGAGTATGGCAAACTCATCCCCATCGCTTCAATAGCAGCAGCCATCGTATTAGCTGTGTACATACCCCCGCAGGCACCTGCACCGGGGCAGGCATGTTCAATGATTCCATCAAAATCTTCTTTCGTAATGGTTCCGGCAAAGCGCTGTCCGAGTGCCTCAAAAGCAGAAACTACGTCCAGTTTTTTATTACGGTAAATTCCGGCAGCAATGGTACCGCCATAAATCATCAGCGAAGGACGATTCAGTCGCGCCATCCCCATTATTACACCCGGCATATTTTTATCACATCCGGCAATGGAAATGATACCATCGTAATACTGCGCACCGGCATTTGTCTCGATGGAATCGGCAATAACCTCACGCGATACGAGCGAATAACGCATCCCGGAAGTACCCATTGAGATACCATCTGAAACACCAATAGTAAAGAAATTCAGCCCTACCAGATCCTGTTGATTAACTAAGGTTCTTAACTGATGCGACAAACCGTTGAGGTGCATATTACAGGGATTTCCATCCCAACCGGTGGAGCAAATTCCCACCTGTCCTTTTTGGAAATCATCTTTAGTCAGTCCGATAGCGTGCAACATAGCCTGTGCAGCCGGTTGTGTTTCATCTTGCGTAATTGTTTTCGAATATTTGTTTATAGATGACATAATGATATGGTTTAATATAAATGAAGCAGCAAACGTAATTAAACGAATGCTGCTTTAAAGGAACAAAGGGGATACAAAGAATGTTTGTAATCCTAAGTGTATTTATCTTTTATTGACACGCCGGTCACCGTAAACATACCAGTAAGCACCGCCCACCAATAAGCCGCCGCCAATGATATTCCCGATAGTAGCCGGAATCAGATTATTGATTATAAACTCACCCCAGGTAACGGGCGAACCATAAAAAATAGCTGTAGGAATAAAGAACATATTGGCCACACTGTGCTCGTAACCAATAGCCACAAATGCCATTACTGGAAACCAGATACCAAGAATTTTTCCGGCAATATCTTTAGAGGCATAGGCAAGCCACACTCCCAGAGCCACTAACCAGTTGGCTCCTATACCTTTAGCTACAACGGTTAAAAAGGAAGCTGAGGTTTTTGTTTCGGCGATATTAAGAATAAACTCCTTCCAGGGCGAAGCATCGAGAATACCTGATTGTTTGGCTAAGACATATCCGACAAAAAGCGCCCCGATAAAGTTGCCGATATAGACTAAAGTCCAGTTACGGGCCAGATCGTAGAAACGAAGTTTTCCACCCATTACCGGTGGAATAAAATAGGCAGTGTTTCCTGTGAAAAGATCAGCTCCGGCTATCACAGTCAACATCAGACCGACCGGGAAGACTGCTCCCATCAAAAACTTCTGGATACCTGGATTTTCGACAGCAATGCCGGGCACGCCGCCACCTACTACCACCGCCAGCAAGCCACCTATAGCAATATAGGTTCCGGCAAGAAATGCCAGCACTAAAGTTTTCGAAGTAGAAGTTTCCGCTTTACCTTTTGCAACACGGTTGACAAGCTCAACAATCTCTTTTGGATTAAAGTAATTCATGGCAATTAAATTCTCAAAGATTTTAAGGGTTAATTTAGTTCAGGCCTTTTCATGAAAACCTAACAATTAGATTCTAATTAGACAAAAATAATGAATATTTTTGATTAACAATCTATAATTTCACAAGAACGTTCTGATTTTAATGTCATTATGTAAAATGACAGCAAATCTCCTGTTTTAATTTACAATCACTTCTGAAAGATATTCTCTGAAAATTCTCTTAGCTCGCTTGATCTGTTCCGGGCTGTTTTCTTCAACTCCTTCCAGTTCATATTTCCATTTCAGAGCTTCATATTTATGTACCCCAAGTTTGTGGTAAGGTTGAATTTCCAGCTTTTCCACATTTTTCATTGGTTCCAGAAATTTACCTAAAGCGTGTAAATGTTCGCTTTCATCGGTATAACCGGGTACCAAAACATAGCGTGCCCACACCGGTTTATTAATCTCCTGCAGATATTGAGCCATACGCAATGTACCCCGGTTGGAGGCTCCGGCAATGCGGCGATGTGCTTCATCATCCATCTCTTTAATATCGAGCAGCACCAGATCGGTATATTCCAGTAACTCTTTCACATCATCGTTCAGATAACTGCCATTGGTATCGATGCAGGTGTTAAAGCCCTCTTCTTTGAGCATTTTAAAAAGCGGGATAAGTGCTTGAGCCTGCAACAAAGGTTCGCCTCCGGATACGGTGATTCCACCCTTTTTACCAAAAAAGGGACGTTGACTTCGGGCCAGAGTCATAATCTCTTCATATTCGTACAGACGGGACTCGCCTGTTTTATCAATTGTGTCAGGATTAGCACAATAGAGACACTTAAAGTTACAACCTTGCGTAAAAAGAACCATACGAACACCCGGGCCGTCATAAGTACCCAAAGATTCTACAGAGTGAATTCGAACCATTTTATCTATTTATTTTTTACGGGAATTTAAGTTTAGAAACAATAAAGGGGAAGAACGATTATTATGATTTCATCGGGCTTCCCCTCTATTTGTGGGTAAACATCAGTTTACCACTATATGCATCAATTGTTAAACTATTTCTACATTGCCTCAAAGAAACTGCGTGAAATAACCTCCATCTGCTGTGCACGGGTGAGGCGAACAAAGTTCACTGCATATCCCGAAACACGAATAGTCAGCTGTGGATACTCTTCCGGACGCTCCATGGCATCTTCGAGCATTTCGCGATTAAGCACGTTCACGTTGAGGTGGTGTGCATTTTTCGAGAAGTAACCATCCATAATGCTCACCAGGTTTTCACGACGCTGTTCATCAGTTGGTCCGAGTGTTTTCGGAACAATCGAGAAGGTATTCGAAATACCATCCATAGCATGCTCATAATCCAGTTTTGAAACAGAACTGAGTGAGGCAAGCGCACCGTGTGTATCGCGTCCGTGCATCGGGTTAGCTCCCGGTGCAAAGGGGATACCGTGTGCACGACCATCCGGTGTAGCTCCGGTCATTTTACCATAAACAACATTGGATGTAATGGTCAAAATACTGAGTGTCGGATCTGAATTTTTATAAGTCGGATGCTTCAGCAACAAGGTGTTGAAGAAGATTGGAATTTCACGCGCAAACATATCCACACGGTCATCATCATTTCCGTAGAAGGGGAAATCACCTTCAATTTGGAAATCATTGGTCACGCCTTCTTCGTTGCGCAGGGCGGTTACTTTTGCATATTTAATAGCAGACAGTGAGTCAGCCACAATACTTAATCCGGCAGCACCATAAGCCAGGTTGATATCCGGGTTGGTATCAATCAGAGCCATTTGAGCCTTTTCGTAGTAGTATTTGTCGTGCATGTAGTGAATGATATTCATCGAATCAGCATACACGCGGGCCACTTCTGTCATGGCAATTTCAAAATTATGCATCACTTCGTCGAAATCGAGAACATCCGATTTCAGTGCCGGAATGTTTTCCAGAACCTGCTTACCGGTAATTTCACAACGACCTTCGTTGAGTGCCAGCAGCAATGTCTTGGCCAGGTTACAACGGGCTCCGAAGAACTGAATCTGCTTACCGATCTCCTGATAAGAAACACAGCAGGCAATACCGTAGTCATCGCTCTCGCGGGTGTCTTGCATCAGGTCATCATTTTCGTACTGAATAGATGATGTATCGATAGAAACTTTCGCACAGAATGTTTTGAAGTTTTCAGGCAGACGCTGTGACCAAAGCACTGTCATATTCGGCTCGGGTGACGGGCCTAAGTTGTAAAGTGTTTGCAGGAAACGGTACGATGTTTTGGTCACTTTATGACGCCCATCAGCCATTGTTCCGGCAATAGATTCGGTTACCCAGGTGGGGTCACCGGCAAATATATCGTTGTAAGCGTTCATACGCAGGTGACGCACCATGCGCAGTTTCATTACAAACTGGTCGATCAGCTCCTGTGCAAAATCTTCTGTAATTTTACCTTCGCTGATATCCTTTTCAATATAAATATCGAGGAAAGAGGAAACATTACCCAGTGACATAGCTGCACCATCCTGCTCTTTAACAGCAGCCAGGTAAGCCATATACACCCACTGAACAGCTTCCTGAGCTGTTTCTGCCGGACGTGACAGTTCCAGTCCGTAGATTTTACCCAGTTCCTCTATATCTTTCAAAGCTTTGATCTGCTCCGCAACCTCTTCACGCAGACGAATGCGCGCATCAGTCATCGGACCCAGCAAGCCTTTCAGGTCATTTTTCTTCTCTTCGATCAAACGGTCTGTTCCATAAAGAGCCAGACGACGATAGTCACCAATAATACGACCGCGAGCGTAGTTATCAGGCAATCCGGTAATTACTCCCAGTGAACGGAAATTTCTGATTTCCGGTGTATAAACGTCAAATACGCCGTCATTATGTGTTTTGGCATATTTAGTAAATATCTCTCTTACCTGTGGCGATACTTCCACACCATTCTCTTTACATGCACGTTCAACCACGGAAAATCCGCCATATGGTTTCATGGCACGTTTCAGCAGCATATCGGTTTGCAAGCCAACAATCAGTTCATTGTCACGATCGATATAACCTGCAGCGTGTGAAGTTATTGTGGAGATCAGTTCATTGTCAATGGCACGAACACCATTGTTGGCGCGCTCCTCTTTAATAGCGTCCAGACAAATATTCCACATGTTTTTAGTACGCTCAGTTGCACCCCGAAGAAACGAATCATCACCATCATAAGGAGTGATATTCTTGTTTACAAAGTCACGAACATTAATCTCTTTTTGCCAGTTACCTGAAGTAAAAGCTGTCATAGGTTTTTTATAGTTTTATATGGTTAGTTTTCAATTAACAAATTCAACTTTCATGCTATATAACATAAAAACGCTACAAAAATAGTACTTTAAATGATTCCTTGCAATAGTGACTAAAATCACCTATTTTCTTATTTGCCTATATTTCAGAGACTTACAGTTTATATAAATATTTTTACAGCTAATATTTACGCTATATTGTCATCTCCACATTACAATTTGAAGAATATTTACAAAAACTCTTCGAAGTTGTAAGAAAAGCGGTGAATAGCTGAAATTTGATATCAGAAAATAATTGAGGAATGCAGAGCCGGACCATCTGAATAGTTTAAATATTATTAACCATTTCGTGAAGTCTATCAGAAAAATAATAAGTGATTTGTGCTATTTCCTTCGGGATGCATCGATGCTCAACAGAATAAAGAGCATGATAGTAAAGTTCCAGAGCGAAGAGCCTCCATAACTTAAGAACGGAAGGGGAATACCGATTACCGGCATAATGCCCAGCACCATGCCTACATTCACCATCAGGTGGAAAAAGAAAACACTGGCAATAGAGTAGCCGTAAACCCGGCCAAATACCTCTCTTTGTCGCTCGGCAATTTGCACAATCCTGAGCATCAAGACCAGATAAAGTAAGATAAGAACCGTGGAGCCCACAAAACCCCACTCTTCACCCACGGTGCAAAAGATAAAATCTGTATCTTGCTCCGGCACATATTTTAGCTTGGTTTGCGTACCGTTCAGATAACCTTTTCCGAGCAGTCCGCCGGAGCCGATAGCAATTTTAGACTGGTTTACATTGTAGCCGGCACCTCTCAAATCCTGCTCCATATTGAGCAAAACCTTGATTCGTATCTGCTGGTGAGACTCCAGTGCATTGTCAAAAAGATAGTCGCTGGAGAACACAAAAAGTACTCCTCCCAACGAAATAAGTCCTAATAAAACGTAGTGCCTGATCCGGTGTAACCGTGCCATAACAAGCCAGTAAACTGAGCTGGCCGCAACCGCCCCCAGGGCTACATAATCGTAATTAACAGCCACAAAGAAGTTCACCAGATAGGCAAGCAGAGCAACACCTGCCACGCCCAGCAGCATCATAAGAGCTTGCTTTCTCTCTCTTTTGAAAAAATAGGCATAAATAAACTGAATCAGTAAAATCAAGCCCATAGCCATCACCATACCCAGGGTAGCTTCATTTCCTTCAAGCAGAGGAGTCTCCCCTAATCCGATGCCAACCACAAATAGAACTACGGCATAAACCCCCAGGAGAAGTACCAAACCGCTCATTCCTTCTCTGTAAAACATTAGCAAAAAGGCAAAAAACACCAGCGCCCCTCCGGTCTCTTTCTGCATGATAATAATCCCCATAGGGAGAAATATCAGCAGTCCCAGCGGAATAAAGTTTTTCCAGTTTTTCAACTTGAAGTTATAGGAGCTCATAAACTTGGCCAAAGCAAGCGCAGTAGCTGTTTTAGCCAGCTCTGCCGGCTGAAAACTGACGGGTCCGAAGACTAACCAGGATCTCGAGCCTTTGATATCCGGCGCCACAAAAAGTGTAACTATCAGAAGCAAAATAGTGAAGCCGTAGAATATATAAGCGAAGTAGTTGAATATACGTGCATCCAACAGCAAAACCACTCCTGCCAGTGCAAAGGCTGTAAGTGCCCACACAAACTGCTTACCGGCCCGGTTGTCAAAATCAAACAGGCTCGACTGATCAAAATCGTAGCTTGCTGCATAGATATTCAACCAACCAAAAATGACAAGAATCATATAAACAATGACTGCCAGCTTATCGAGTGAGTATTTCAGTTTTGTATCTCTTTGCATTGGGGTTTGTAACTCTTCGTGAATAATCTTCTACCAATCCCTGACGGGTCATTTTGCCGGTCACGTAATACTCCATCATCAGGCTGGCAACCGGTGCAGCCCATGTTGCTCCAAATCCGGCATTTTCAATCACACAGGCAATAGCAATCTGTGGATTTTCGCGAGGTGCATATCCGATAAACAGAGCATGGTCTTTACCCCGGTTATTTTGCACTGTCCCTGTTTTACCACAGGTTATCAGGTCCGGAATCTGATAATGACGCCCCGTACCAAATTGATTCACCCGCCACATCCCTTCATCAACAAGCTTCATAAACTCCTCATCCACCCCAAGATCATGGCGGTGAAGTAGCATCGAATCAGCTTTATTCAGGTGCGGTGTGATATAATATCCCTTGTTAGCTACAGCAGCCGTAGCGTTAGCCAGCTGCAACGGAGTAGTCAGAATTTCACCCTGTCCGATCGATAATGAACGGATAGTGGTGGCCCGCCAGCCGGTTTCGCCAAACATTTTGTTAAAATAAGCCTCTGTCGGCAGGTTACCGCTACTCTGCTGATAAATATCGGTATCATCAAATCTTCCACCAAATCCAAACAGCTTCATCGCTTCGCGCCATTCATCATAGGCTGACTTGAAGTTGGCGTTATCTTTACCATATCCGCTCTTCTCAATCGTTGATCTGAAGGTGTGCCAGAAGTATGGGTTGCACGACTGCTCGATGGCATTTAACAGCGTGATTGCAGAGCCGTGGTAGTGCGTACAACGAATCGGTTTGGAGCCGGTACCGCTGCAGTGAAATATCGTATTGGGCTTAATTCCACCGAGCTGCAAGCCCACGCAGGCCTGAAATATTTTGAAGGTAGAACCGGGAGAATAAGTCGCTTGTGTGGCCCGGTTATAGAGCGGCTTCAATGGATCTTCAAGCAGCATTCTGTAGTTTTTGGATCTTTGCCGGCCAACCAGTAGTGCCGGATCAAATGTAGGGTTGGAGACCATGGCCAGGATTTCTCCGGTAGAGGGTTCAATGGCTACCACACTACCCACTTTCCCCTGCAGGAGCTTCTCTCCCAGAAGCTGCAGGTTGATGTCCAGCGTGGTCTGAACGTGGCGTCCTGCTATAGGTGCAATATCATCCTCGCCATCATGATAGCGTCCCACAATACGCCCACGGGCGTCGCGCAGCAGAATTTCATAACCTTTTTCACCCCGAAGATCTTTTTCATAGCTATTTTCAAGACCATCACGCCCCGCATAGTCACCCGGTACGTAGTAGTCATCATTTTCTATCATGCCCGGTGTTACTTCACCAATACTGCCCAGCACGTGCCCTCCTGCATCGTAACGATATTCGCGCAGTGTTCGTGTCTGAATAAAGAACCCCGGGTATTTGTAGAGCGACTGCTGAAATGCAGCAATATCTTCAATTTCGAGCTGAGTCATAAAAGTCTGCATAGTGAAAGCAGAGTAGGAAGGGTTTTTCTTCCGGTCTTTGATATCCTGCATCCTTTCTTCAAAATACGCTTTCGTTATTTTCAGATCGTTGCAGAATGAGGCGGTATCCAGCGTTTCAATTTCCCGCTGAATAAAACCGATATCATAAGCTGGTTTATTATAGACAAGCAGAGAGTCATTCCGGTCATAAATCAGCCCCCGGGGCGGAAAAATCGTGCGTTTTAGAAATGCATTGCTGTCGGCTCCTTTTTTATATTTATCCTCAATAATCTGAAGACTAAAAAGCCTCACAATAAAGATAAGCACAACGGCAATCATGATCAGAGCGACCACCGTACTTCTATTCTGATTTCTGTCTTTGTGCTTCATTTCCCAAAACTAAAAATAGACTTTGCGGCTAAAATAATAAGAATAGTAACTACTGAACTCAACAATATTTTGGGTAATAGCAGTGTTATATTGGTAAAAGTAAATGCTTCAACAATAAACAGCACAGCATGGTGCAGAAGCACGGTGAGAACAACATATTTCACATAGGCCGCCACTCCGAAGTTGCTAAAAGTGGGAGTCGGTCTGAGGATATCATCTACTGATACGAACAGTCCGATAATGAAGTTTCGAAAGAAAGCTACAAAAACAGTAGCGAAAGTGTGCATTCCCGGGGTATTACTGAACATATCAATGGTTAAGCCCAGGGCAAAAGCAACCAGCAGCTGCGCCCATTGCGGCATGCGAATTGGCAATGAAAGAATAACCAAAACATAAAGCAGGGGAATTATATAACCGAGAAACTGGATATTGTCAAGCACAAAGACCTGCAGCAATACCAGCAAAATAAAACGGAGTATATTCTTAAAAACCAATTGCATAATTCTGTTCCGGTTAAGGTTTGATCAGTGCTTCACTTTCAAGTTGGTGCTGCTCTTCAAAATGTTTATAATTTATCACTTTCACATGCGTGAGCGTGCGGAAATCAACCGCCAGCTTCACCTGAATATTGTAGTAGGCATCACTGGCCTGTATGTCATAATTATCTACAGTACCCACCAACAATCCTTCCGGAAAAGTCTTGAATCCACCGGTCAGCAAGGTGTCTCCCAGGCTGAAACGAACGTGTCGGGCAATGTCCTCGAGCTGAGCGAACCGGGAGTCGGTACCGTCCCACACAAGCGGGCCGTAGTAGTTGGTCTTCTTAAACTTTGAAATGATAGTGGACTGAGGATGAATCAGCGGTATCACCTTTGAAAAATGAGGCGAAACTGACTGCACAATACCCACCACGCCATTGTCGGCAACCACACCCATATCCGGCTTGATATTCTCATTGGAACCTTTATTGAGTGTTATATAGTTCGACAGCTGATTGGTTGTAATCCGTATCACCTTGGCCGGAATGTAGCTGTACTCATTTTCGGGTGACACCCTCACTTTTTGCCAGTCAATCGCCTGCGCACTATCGGTGAGTGCGTTCAGCCGGGCCTCCATTTCGGTGAGCCGGTTAAGGAGTTCGGTGTTCTCAATCGCCAGGTTTTTATTGGACTCACTCAGTTTGAAAAACTCCACAACGCTGTTGCTTACTTCAAACATTTTGCCGGCCACCACATTGGTTGACGAGAGCAAAACACTGCGCTGATAACCCTTATTATAAGATATCAGCACAAGCGCAATCACTTCCAGAAATATAAACAGGAAGACAACGCTGTAACGTACCAGAAATTGAATTAAGTTTTTCAAGCTGTAAAATAAAATCCCTTATCTCCTGAAAAGAGATAAGGGAACTATCTTGTGATTATTAATTTTGAATCTCAACAAACAGAATGCCTTAGCACTCCTTGCTCACTATTGCTGCAAAATTAAGCGACCCGGAAAGTTACCTATCTCTTCAGGAAAGAGTATTTATCCACATTTTTGAGGGCAATACCGGTACCGCGAGCCACCACGTGCTGCGGATCTTCTGCCACATGAAACTGGATATTTATCTTGTCTGAAAGACGTTTGCCCAGTCCGCGAAGTTTAGCTCCGCCACCGGCCAGGTAGATACCTTGTCTTACAATATCAGCATAAAGTTCGGGTGGAGTCTGCTCCAGTGCGCTCAGCACAGCAGCTTCAATTTTAGCAACCGAACGCTCCAGACAGTGTGCAATTTCCTGATATGAAACCGGCACTTCCATCGGCAGTGCTGTCATGCGGTTAGGTCCATGAACGATATAATCTTCCGGTGCATCATCTTCCAGGTCAGTCAAAGCTGCACCTACGTGAATTTTAATCTGCTCGGCAGTGCGCTCACCCACTTTGATATTGTGCATGCGGCCCATATACTCCACAATATCAGCTGTAAGGTCATCACCCGCAATACGAATAGATTTGTTAGAAACAATCCCTCCCAGTGAAATCACGGCAATCTCTGTGGTACCGCCACCTATATCAACAATCATACAGCCCGAAGGAGCTTCCACATCAATCCCGATACCGATTGCAGCAGCCATCGGTTCGTAAATCATATAAATATCGCGTCCGCCGGCATGTTCTGCCGAGTCGCGAACCGCACGAATTTCAACCTCAGTGCTTCCTGAAGGAATACAAATCACCACTTTTAAAGTGGGTGAAAAGAGACGGTTGCGGCTTGGAATCATCTTAATCAAACCGCGCATCAGCAATTCGCAAGCATAGAAATCAGCAATCACTCCGTCGCGCAGCGGGCGGACAGTACGAATTCCTTCATTCTCTTTACCCTGCATCTGACGTGCTTTTTCACCAATTGCAATCAGTTTATCCGAACGCTTATCAAGTGCCACTACTGATGGCTCATCAACCACTATTTTATCATCCTGAATAATAATTGTATTAGCCGTGCCCAGGTCCATGGCTATCTCTTGTGTAAACGAAAAAAGTCCCATATTCTAAATTTCTGTTTTTACCTCTGCACAACAAATTGCAGAGTATGTCTGGTTTATTCTTTTCAATTATCAGGGCCTCAAACCCTGTTTTTTAATGTTTGAAATGTCTTACTCCGGTGGTCACCATACTCACACCTTTGGAGTTGCACATATCCACGCTTTCATTGTCTTTAAGCGAGCCTCCCGGCTGAATAACAGCACTGATTCCTGCATCGGCGGCAATCTCTACGCTGTCAGGAAATGGGAAAAACGCATCTGACGCCATCACTGCACCATTCAGATCGAAATTGAAACTGCGAGCCTTCTCAATGGCATGCTTCAGGGCATCTACCCTGGATGTCTGCCCCACTCCGCTGGCCAGCATCTGACGGTTTTTGGCCAACACAATGGCATTCGATTTTGAATGCTTCACAATTTTCTGAGCAAAAAGCATATCTGCGATTTCATCGGCAGTCGGCTCCTTTTCTGTTACCACCTGCAAGTTCTCCTCACTATCCACAAAGCTGTCTTTCTCCTGCACCAGCACACCGTTGAGTGCTGAACGGAACTGCTTGGCCGGCAGTTTTCCTGATTTCAAAATCAGGATGATGCGGTTTTTCTTCTGACTCAGAATTTCCAGCGCATCCATATCATAATCGGGTGCAATAATCACCTCAAAAAAGAGCTTGTCCATCTCTTCGGCGGTCTCTTTGTCAATCACACCGTTGGTGATAAGCACACCTCCAAAAGCTGAGAGCGGGTCGGCATCAAAAGCTGCCAGATAAGCCTCTTTCAAAACCGGACGCGAAGCAAGCCCACAAGCGTTGTTATGCTTCAGTATGGCAAATGTGATATCCTCAAAATCATCAATCAGGTTTACTGCAGCATCAATATCCAGCAAGTTGTTGTAAGAGATCTCTTTGCCGTTCAGCTTCTCAAACATCTCTTCGAATGGTCCGAAGAAAAAGCCTTTCTGATGCGGATTCTCTCCGTAACGCAATGTTTTAGCATTGTCAGAGGTGATACGCAGCGCACTGGCGGAGTCTCCGTCGAAATAGTTGAAAATAGCCGCATCATAATGTGACGACACAGCAAAAGCTTCT
>CAYPPC010000068.1:0-12407 GCA_964412435.1 uncultured Paludibacter sp. | reverse complement strand
ATTCATTTAATTTTTCGGGAATAATCCGATGATTATCATCTAAAGGAATATAGCGGATTTGCACATCTTCCAGACCGATAATACGCAATGCTTTTTGGGTGGAGTGGTGTACTTGTTCGCTAAGATAAACAACGCTTTGAGTAATTTTCTCATTTTTTATTTTGTGTTTATCTCGTGCAGCAGTAAAAGCTATCAGGGTAGAAACAGAACCTCCTGAAGTCAAGCTACCAACGGAACTCTCCGGAAATGAAAATACAGATTTCAACCAATTTACCACTTCGCTTTCGATTGTTGCAGCACCCGGAGAAGCGTAATAAACACTTGCATAAGGATTGGTAACGGCAGCAATAAAATCAGCAATAGCGGCAGTAAAAACACCACCACCCGGGATGTAACCCAAATGCTTTGCCGAAGCTGCATTAATCCCGGTTTCTGCCACCTCTTTTTGATATATATCTAAAAGCTCTGAATACGATGATGTCTGGTTTCGAATAGCCAAATCCCCGAGCTCTTTTTCTTGATATCCCTTGATTTTGCTTAATCCGTTTATAAAGGTGTTGGCATACTCTGTTACCTGCTGGAGCATTTCATTGCGTTGTGGTTCTGATATGTCTAATTCAGAGCTTAAAATGTTAAGTTCTGCGAGTTTGCGGGTTATTTCGTCTGTATTCATATGTGGAGTTAGTGTTTAAATTAATCAATCCTAAAAAAAGGATTTGCGCTGACAAGGTTGTTTTGTCCCGATAGCCCCGGTGTTTTACTAACGGGGTTTTACCAAGAACGCAAATATACAAAAATCTGACAAAAGCTGATTCTTCTGTTGTTGGAAAAATACACATACTTTTCCATCCGTCTCAATACAAACTTACTCTCATTCATAAAAAACACGCACTCTCTAAACCGAGAATGCGTGTTTAAATGGTATATAGCCTGTGTTATCGCTCGGTGGAGTTTTTTGTTAGATTTTTATTTCCCTCAATTATATCTAATACTTCTTCTCTTGTTCCGTAAGGTTTACCTATTGGGAAATTATATTTAAAAAACTCATCCATAATTACTCTAACTTTGCTATCATATTCATCATGTTTTTTTCGCAATAAGGCTAATTCATTTTGATGTGTTACGTTGTCCAGCTTTTTTTGCTTCAACAATTGCCTAAGTTCCCTGCGTTTTGTATAGAAATCTTCCTTATCAAATTTATCAGGTATATTTCTGACACTGTTTTTAGCAAGATCAAGATTTTCGCGAAGCTTCACCAGATTTGTATCAATATAACGACCAATTTCATAAAGCTCTTTCAGCAGTGACTCAGCAGTTGCATCTCCCCGCTCGCCTTCATAAGACATAACAGCACGGGCGGGGGCTGGAATGTGTAAACCTGTTGAAAGATTTTCGAAAGGATTTGTGATTTTCACACTAATACCACCGGCGGTTCGATAAGTAATCTGGCCTTCAACTACGACTTCATCTATTAGTATTTTGATTTTCATTTTTTCTGAGTTCATATTCTTCTACATTTTTATATAACCAGTTTGACATAAGTTTAGCATCACTAATGAAAAAAGCAAAGCTTGCGCCTCACTAACCACATTTCCTACTAAAAAAATAAATCTTTTTACACCTTCCATAAAGCAATAAATTTAAAAAGTTAAACAATTAAACTCACCCCGATGGACTCACCTTGGTGAACTACAAAAGAAGGCATAGCAGAAAATCCGTTCAACCATACCCGCGGTGAACGAAAACTCTGTTACAACAAAAATCTAAAATAACAATTGGAAATAGTACAGCCCGAACGAACCATACCTAAGACGGTCATTTTAGCATTTTTTTATCGTGGTTGCAAGCAGTCAAATCCATCCACCTTTTTGCAATAACAAAGATAGTGAATTTCTCGAAATTTCAAAACATTTACCCGGGATTTTTAAGACGGTTTTTTTTGTCTGATTTGTTTGGATTATTGCCGAAGTTTTCTTATCTTTGGAATACCATTCAAAGGCGTGCAACCTGCACGTATTTCAAACTCAAATTTTTTAGACATATGATTTACGACGTAATTGGTGACCTTCATGGTCACGCAAGCGAGCTTGTTTTGCTTCTCGAGAAGCTGGGATACAAGCAAGAGAACGGGGTTTTTCAGCATCCCGAAGGTAGAAAAGTGCTTTTCCTGGGCGACTATATCGACCGGGGACCGGAAATTGTGGAGACCCTCCGCATTGTGCGCAGTATGACTGAAAACGGCCACGCCATCGCACTTATGGGCAACCACGAATACAATGCTGTTTTGTACAATACGTCTGACGGAAACGGCGGACATTTACGAGAAAACAACGGTAATAACGAGACTCAGCATCAGGCTACTTTGAAACAATTCAAAGAGGATATGGACAGCTACTATGGCTATATCGAATGGTTCAAAACCTTGCCACTCTTTTTTGAAAATGAACATTTTCGTGCGGTACATGCCTGCTGGGATGAAGAAAATATTGCCAACCTAAGAAAGCTCCTTATAAACGACCGGCTTTCTGAAGAGCAGTTTCATCAATCAGCTGATAAAAACAATCCACTTTTTCAATTAGTTGAAGAGACTTTGAAAGGGAAAGAGATCCCTTTGCCCAATAAAGAAACATTTATAGATGAAGATGGCCATTCTCGCTCAGAAACACGTGTTAAATGGTGGGAAAACCCGGTTAATAGCACTTACCTAAGAATCAGTATGGTTGAGTTAAATAACTCTTCAGCCCATACGATTATTCCTGAAAAGTATCAACTTTACACGCCCTATCCCGAAACAGCCAAACCGGTATTCTTTGGTCATTACTGGATGGAAGGAGAACCGAAATGCTTCCGACCTAATGTTTGCTGCCTCGACTGGAGTGTCGCCAAAGGTGGTAGTTTGGTGGGTTGCAGGGTGGAGGAAGCGGGTAATAAACTAATTGTAGTTCAATCCGAAAATTAAAATTACTAATTTTTAAAATCAATTTATTATGAAAGACAAATTTAAAAATGTTCCGATTGAAGAGGACACAAAACTGTTGTTCTCAAACGAGTTCAAATTTGATGGACGTGATGTTCTTTACCAGATGTGGAGCTGGGATGGTATTCAGGGTGAAAGTCTTATTTTCCTGACGGAAGATGTAAAAGATCTAACCGAAGATCAGATTAAGGAGATGGTTAAAGAGTCACCCTTAGTGAAGAAAAAAGATTCAATTACTTATTCTCAGGGTGATTCAGGTTATACCTTTCTGAATTTCAATTTTGAATATAGCTAAGACTTAGTGTCGAGTTAGCTAATTCTGACTTGGAAAAGTAAGTAAGTTTAATTAAATTATAAAATCAGGGTTAAAAGTCAGGACTTTTAACCCTGATTTTTTACTAACACAGATTATAGGATACACCGATTAATCAAAAGTGTTTAATCAAAGTTGATTGCCTGAAAAATACTCAACTGCTAGTCATAGGTAATTATTCTTCATCTAACGTTTTTATAATTGATAATGCAATTGCTTTTGCAAGTAAGGGTGGAACTGCATTGCCAATTTGCACCATTTGTTTTGATTTAGAACCATAGAATATAAAATCATCAGGGAATGACTGTAACCGTGCCATTTCACGAACAGTAATTACTCTTGGTTCAATAGGGTGGATATTTACGCCTCCATGGTTTTCTTTGATTGTGCAACTTGCCTCATTCCAGGGACATTTTTTCCATGAATCAGAATAATTGTCGTATAAACTTTTACCTTCAGGAACTTTGGCTAATCTTTCCTTCATTTCAGGCTTGTGTTTGGTTCTTACATGGTTAATGCTTTTGTCATCTTTTACATTAACTAAATCCTCGATTGCTTCTTTTGTAGTTATATACGAACCTTCATCTAAAATTGGTGCAGGATGAAAGTTTTTATTTTTTATTCTATTTGCAATAAATATTACACGTTCTCTTTTTTGAGGCACATAATAATCTGCTGCATTTAATACAGTAACATTTACTTCATAGCCTAATTCCTTTATGTCCGATAAAATTTTCTCCTCAATTTTACCTTTTAGCATTGAGCGAAGACCTGTTACGTTTTCGGCAACTATAAATTTAGGTTTTAGAGCATCAATAATTTCAATCATATCTTTATAGAGTGAGTTCCTCGGGTCTTCTACAATCCTGTTTCCAGCCATACTAAAGCCTTGACAAGGAAATCCTCCTGATAAAACTGTAAGTTCTTCGCCTTTTAATTGTTCTCTTACTGTGTTAATAAACACGTCCTTAACTTCTTTTTTAAGGAGACAATAACTAGTCTATGAAACAGTTTTCTCGATGGTATCCTAAGTATTCAAAATGTTTACTGCTTAGATGCCTTAGACCAATTTGAGTGTTTATGTTGAAAATAGCTCTGTCTTCTTTGTCAAGGAATTTAGAAATGATAATTTTTCCCTTGTTGTCAAAAGTAATATAGCCTTTGTCAAATAATTTGTCAAAATTTGGTAATAACAGTAGCCCATTAAAATAATCCAATCTCTCAATATTGTTGCTTACCCTCCAAGGTTTGATGTGTGATGCAATTAATAAAAATGGTTTCTCCAAATTCATTATTGAATCGCCTTGCCAATATTTAATTAGTTTTTCTCTGAATTTACCTTGCCCAATTCTAGATAAAACAATATTCTCCTTTTCAGTGCTTGATATACTTGAATCTCTTTCAACTTTTGAAATTTCTTCTTTATCTATTTTTTTGTGACTTTCATAAAAACCTTCATTTAAAAATTTTAAATATTTTCTCAATGAGGATTTAAAGTTACTAAGATCTTTGTCTTTAGTATAAAAGTTTCTCTGATCTTTTCTTTGTTCTTCAATAGAAATTATTCTATCAATTTCTTCTTCGGATAAACTTTCGTCTATTTTATGGATTTGAGATAAAAACCTTAGCCAAGAAATATAGTTAGTTCTCGTAGCTTTCGTTATTTTCTCGTTATAAGTTAAAAACCTATAGAATTCAGGTTCGGAGTTAATATAGTCCATAACTAATCTTCTTTTACATTAAAATATTTATTTAATTCAAAATGAATAATATCTTGAACTTCAAATTCGGTCTCATCGTTAGTATCTATACAATCTTTCACAAATCCATTTTCAACAAGTTTGTCTAATATCCGAATTGCAATATCTCTTGTGTCATCGTATGTAAGTTTCTTATCCATTTATATGTTTTTTAGATTAATAATTAATTCATAGAGCTTTGAGTGTACGTTGAATCCGGTAAGTCTTCACGATTTATAATAATAAGACTCTATTATTTATCATTACGCATAGCGTTAAATATGTGAATCTCAAATATACAACATTCGCATATATTTATCATGCAACACTCGCAAATAAAAACAAAACAATTTAGATAAGCGGCTATTTAAATTAAACCTCAAACAAAACACGCACTCCCTAAACAGAGAATGCGTGTTTTCTATTTTATTCTCCCCATTGGTGTTGGGGTACTTCTTACTTAATATAATCACTCCAATTCGTGTCCATCATATTGCCTGACTTTTCGAACTGAATATGCATACCCAATGCTGCTTGCAGGCTGAGTGGGGTGTGCATGCCTTTGCCTTCGCTCAGTTTGAGGTAGTCCCAAAGCAGTTGCTGGTAGGCCGGATCGGCACATTTTTCAATAATCAGTTTCGAACGCATGCGGGGTGAAAGTCCGCGCAGGTCGGCTACACCGTGTTCTGTAATCAGCACCTTCACAGAGTGCTCCGAGTGGTCGTTGTGCGATACCATCGGTACAATGGCACTAATCATTCCGCCTTTGGCGGTTGATGGAGTGGTGAAGATGGAGAAGTAAGAGTTGCGGGTGAAGTCACCTGAACCTCCAATACCGTTCATCATGCGCTGACCCATTACGTGTGTACTGTTTACGTTACCAAAGATATCGGCTTCCAGGGCTGTGTTGATAGAGATCAGTCCGAGACGACGTGCAATTTCGGGGCTGTTGGAGATCTCCTGCGGACGCAGTACCAGTTTGTCTTTGAAAAAGTCCAGATCGTCGTAAATGCTCTTCAATACATCGGCTGAAACAGTGAGCGAGCAACCGCTGGCAAACTTCACCCGACCTTGACGCATCAGTTCTATCACAGAGTCCTGAATCACCTCGGTATACATTTCAAAAGGAGGAATGTCGTCACATTTACCGAGTGAGGAGAGTAGCGCATTGGCGATATTACCCACACCGGATTGCAGCGGAACAAATCCTCCCGGAATTTTATTTAAGCGTAGCTCTTCTGCGAGGAAGGAGGCCACGTTGTTACCAATCTTTTCGGTTACCTCATCAATTGGGCTAAAACCACCGGTTTCGTCAGCATGGTTGGTCTCTACCACACAAAGAATCTTCTTGGGATCAATTTTCACAGTGGGAGATCCAATGCGGTCGGAGGCGTTATAGATAGGAATTTCAGCCCGGTTAGGCGGATTGCCCGGCTCATAGATATCATGCAGGCCGTGCAGTCCTTTGGGGTGGAAATGGTTCCACTCCAGAATAATGTGCTCAGCCAGGTGAGCAATGGTGGGAGAAATACCCACACCGGAGGTGAGAACTACTTCACCGTTCTCTTTCAGGTCTGAAACTTCAAGAATAGCAAATTTTGGGGGTTTGATAAATCCGTAACGGAGGCTCAGAGCCAATGCAGAGAGGTGTAGATCGTAGTATTCCACTTCACCGGCATTGAGTGCGGCACGCATGTCTCTGTTGCTCTGATAGGGAGTGCGGAAGCTCACGGCTTTGGCACGCGCCAGTGCACCGTCAATAGAATCTCCTGTAGAAGCACCGGTGTACATGCCAATTTTGAACTCTTTGCCTTGCTTGTGATGCTCTTCGGCACGTTTGGCAATGGCTGCCGGAACATCCTTCGGACAACCGGCGGCAGTAAATCCACTGAAGCTTACAATGTCACCGTGATTAACATGCGATGCTGCCTCTTCGGCTGTTACAAAATTAAATACGTTTCTCATTTTTTAAATATATAATTTAGTGATTTTGATTTCGCTGTGCAAAAATACCACTATTTATTCTATATTTCAACCTAAACGGAGGGGAGAAACAGCCCTCTTTTATAAATAATCACAAAGAATGAAAATAATAGCTTGTTCAGTGGGAAATTTAATATATTATTATGATATTTGTAGAATGATTTTAATAAAATAAAGTGCCTGTAATCTACTTAAAATAGATTTTATCCACAAAAACAGAGGCAGCAGGAACAAAAAGAAAATCAATATAAAATTAAAGTACCAATAAATAAAAAAACGTATGAAAACACAAGACATCAGACAATTGGAGCCTAAAAAGCTCTGGAACAATTTTTATGACTTAACACAAATTCCGCGTCCCTCCGGCCAAAAGAAAGAGGTTGGAGATTTCCTGGTGAATTTTGGTAAATCACTCGGACTGGAGACACTGCAGGATGAGATCGGCAACGTGCTGGTTCGCAAACCTGCTACTCCGGGAATGGAAAACCGGAAAGCGGTTATTTTGCAGGCGCATATGGATATGGTCCCTCAGAAAAACAGAGGTGTGGACCATGATTTTGAGAAAGATCCTATCGAAACCATTATTGAGGGTGACTGGGTGCGTGCCAATCAGACCACGCTGGGTGCCGACAACGGTATTGGTGTGGCGGCTGCTATGGCTGTTCTTCAGTCAACAGATCTGCCTCACCCTGATGTTGAGATGTTTATTACCGTGGACGAAGAGAACGGAATGCACGGTGCATTTGGTTTGCAGCCCAATTTCCTGAAAGGTGAGATTTTGATGAACCTCGATTCGGAAGAGGATGGTGAACTGTGCGTAGGTTGTGCAGGCGGCCTGGATGCTAATATCACTTTCTCCTATGAAGAGGTAGCGCCCACAGCTGATGAGGTGGCTTATAGAATTTCGCTGACCGGATTAAAAGGTGGTCACTCGGGTGTTGATATTCACCTGCAGCGTGCCAATGCCAATAAGCTGATGTTCCGCCTCCTGAAAGAGGCAGTAGCAGAGGACGAGGTTCGTTTGAGCAGCATTGATGGCGGCAGCTTGCGCAATGCTATTCCGCGGGAAGCTTTTGCAGTAGTAACTGTCCCCAAAGGTGGTGAAGAGGATTTCCTGGCTACAGTAGCAGATTTTGAAGCGCTTTTCACCGCTGAATATGAGGGTGTGGAAGACGGTTTAAGCCTGATAGCAGAAGCTTATGAGGTGCCGGCAGGCCTGATGCCTGAAGAGGTGCAGGATGATTTAATCAATGCAGTTATTGCCTGCCCCAACGGAGCTACACGCTATATCCCGGAAGCTCCCGACGTGGTTGAAACTTCCAATAACCTGGCTATGATTCATTCCGACGGGAAAGCGATTGAAGTTAAATGTCTCCTGCGCAGCTCGGCAGATAGCCGTAAAGAGGAGCTGGCTTCCAGCATCGAGAGTGTTTTTGCCATGGCAGGAGCGAAAGTGGAGTTCTCAGGCGGTTATCCCGGCTGGCAGCCGAATATGAAATCGCCCATTCTGAAAGAGATGAAAACAATTTATGAGCGCGATTATGGTGCGACTCCCAATGTGATGATTATTCATGCCGGTCTGGAGTGTGGTATTTTAAGTACACACTATCCGCATTTGGATATGATCTCCTTTGGTCCGACCATCCGCTTCCCGCACTCTCCGGATGAGAAAGTAAATATCCCGACAGTGGAAAAATTCTGGGAATATATGAAAACTGCTTTGGCAGAAACTCCCCTGGAAGAAGCATAATTAATCACCTCGCAACTCCCGAAAGGGGGTTGTGAGGTTCTTTTTAAATAAGAAGCAAAATAAAAAGAAGTTGCTACAACTAAAAGTCAATTTTTTAAAAACTATAAAAACAACCGGAAATGAGAAAATTAACAACATTTGCTTTACTGCTGGTTTTCGCTCTCAGCTTGTCGGCTCAGTCAGTTGTGTCGGCCAAAAGTGACACCCTAAGCTTCTCAGTAATCAAAGAGAACAAAATTACTCCTGTTAAAAATCAGGCCAATACCGGTACCTGCTGGTCATTCTCGGGTCTCGGATTCTTTGAGTCAGAAATCTTGAGAATCAAAGGTATTGAAACAGATCTTTCAGAAATGTTTGTTGTGCGTCACTCTTATGAGGATAAAGCAGACAAATTTGTACGCACCGATGGAAAAAACAACTTTTCGCAGGGTGGATCTTTCCATGATGTGTGGCATGTGCTGAAGTATTACGGCATTGTTCCCGAAAGTGAAATGAACGGTCTCAACTACGGACTCGATCACCACAATCATGGTGAGTTAAGTGCTATTGGTCTGGGTATTGTGCAAGCTGTTTCGAGAAATCCGAACCGCACCCTCACACCCTCCTGGAAAAAAGCTTTTGCTGCGGTGATGGAGACTTATCTGGGTGAATTTCCCGAAAAGTTTAACGTGGACGGAAAAGAGTACACGCCGCAATCTTATGTGAAAGCCCTTGGACTGAATATGGACGACTATGTGTCGATCACCTCTTACACGCATCACCCATTCTATAGCAAGTTTGCGCTTGAAATTTCAGACAACTGGCGCTGGGCTGAGAGCTATAATGTGCCGCTGGATGAGTTTATGCGTATTTTTGACTATGCCATTGGCAGCGGTTACACCATTGCGTGGGGTACAGACGTGAGTGAAGCCGGCTTTACCCGCGACGGATTGGGTGTTCTGCCCGAAACCAACAAAGAGCTTCTGGCCGGTACCGACCAGGCCCGTTGGGTAGGTGGTGCAACTTCCGGTGGTAAAATGGATGTAAACCGTCCGCTGATTGAGCAGCAGGTGACTCAGGAGAGCCGCCAGCTCGGTTATGACAACAAGCAAACCACCGACGACCACGGTATGCAGATTTACGGTATTGCCAAAGACCAGACCGGTAAAGAGTACTATATGGTTAAAAACTCCTGGGGGACCAACAGTAAGTTTCAGGGGATCTGGTATGTAACCAAAAGCTTTACGGCCGCCAAGACTATGAATATTATGGTACATAAAGACGCTGTTCCGAAGGATATCCGCAAGAAACTCGGCATTTAATCAGAGTATAGAACTATATTATATAAAGACTGGAGGCTTTACCGCATTATGGGTGAAGTCTCCTGTTTTTTTTGCATATTGTTGAGATATATATACGTTTATTGTAAAATAAATAAATAATGTGGTGCGAAACCGGGAAAATTTGAATATATTTGCAAGATAAACTAATCAATCTATTATTAATCAACAGTAATTTAATTTATTATGAAAAAATCGTTACTTGGGAGTTTATTCGTGACACTTGCCATGCTTGTGTTTACGGGTAATGTTTTTGCTGCGGCTTTAGAGCCGGAAATTAGTGAAGGTACCAGCGAGCATTGGTACCATATGGTGTTTCAACGCTATAACGCTGATCTCTCTTTGGAGGACAAAGGAGCAGGTGAGATAGTAAAGCTTGAAACTCTGGAGTTAAACAAAGAAGCTCAGCTGTGGAAATTGGAAGATCTTGGGAACGGTTATTATAAGGTGACCTCCAAGTTAGGTAATTCAATTTATTTTGAAGGTGACCGATACAGAGCAGGGTCTGAGGTAACCGGTATTAAGTGGGTTGTTTCCACAAATACAGATGGTTATGGCACTGATGCATGGGCAATTGTACGAGAAGGAGGAGATCCCGGAATGGGAATGAATCCGCATGGCGGGTCTGTTCCCGGAACAGGAATAGGTGAATATTACAATAGTGATGGAGGTAATGCTGTTAAGTTTGTTAACCCCAAAGCTGCTCTTGCTAACGCAATTGCTGATGCAACGTTGCTGCTTGATAATACCAAAGAGGGTAATTTACCCGGTACGTTTACCACGGCTGACAGAACAGTTCTTCAGGATGCTATTGCAGCAGCTGAAAGTGCATATGATGATGATGTGGATCACGGACTTGCAGCCAACACGCTTACTGCGGCAATTGCTCACTATAAAACAACGGTAGTAATGCCAAAAATCAGCAGTGGTTCCGAAGAGTACTGGTACCTTCTGAAAGGTGACAGACCTGCAAATACCTACCTGACTCACACAACTGACGGAACCCTCTGGAATACACCGGTAGGACCCAACGATCGCCAATTGTGGAAGTTCCTTGAGAGTGGAGATGGTTTTGTTATGGTAAATAAAGAAACCGGTGAATATATTGATACAGATCCTGAGCATGGTACTTGGGGTGCGCAGCTTTCACCATCTGCAAATGCTCCTGACTTAAAGCTTGTGTTTAAAGTGAGCAACAAGAACTCTGATAAAATATCACACTTCTTTATTGAAAATGCCGCGGGTCACGATAAGTTTAGATTACACTCCGGTGGTGGCGGTGCTATTTATAACTACTACAACGATATTAATGATAACGTTACCTGGCTGATTATGGAACTTGCCCAATCGCTTAAAGTTATATTGAAATCTGCCATCGATCAGTCCAATGCTATGCTGGCTGCTACAGCCGATGTTGAAGGGGATGATTTTGGTCAGTTCAGCACTGCTGCACGCACAGCATTTGTTAATGCAGTGCAAGTTGCGCAGGCTGTTTATGACGATGCGGATGCTACTCCAACTGAAGTGACAGATGCCAGAACGGCAGTTGATCAGGCGTATGCTGATTATTTAGCTGCTCAAAATATGAATCTGAACAGCTTGCTTTCAAGCAATCCGAACAACTACCGCTGGTATAAAATGGTAAACCTGCAATATGAAGGAGAAGTAATCTCATCAGTAGGCAGGGCTGCCGGAGAAGAGTTGAAAGTTGAAGTTGAAGAGGAAGCCGGAGAAAATGGCTGGTGGAGATTTGAAGTAGATGCCGAAAATCAGACAGTGAAGTTTATCAACAAAACAACCGGACTTTCTATTGAAGATAAAGGAACCAGTGTAGCTGCTTTACTAATTGATCCTGAAGAAGGTACCGATCTGAAGTTTTATCAGACTGGTGGTGCAGTTACTGCAGGTAGAGTGAATGCCAGTGAATATCAGTACTTCCACAGTGCGGGTCACCGTACTCTTGTAGGATGGGAGATAAACTCAGGTGCTACCAAATGGCAAATGAAGTTTGCCGGCGAGACAGCTAAACCTCTTACTGCCTTCACCGTTTCTGTAAGTGCAAATGATGATGAGCTGGGTAGCGCTGTGATTAACGGTACGACAGAAACTTCTATTGAAACAAGTGGTTTAACAGGCGTTTCTGCTGCACCTATGCCCGGTAGCGTATTTGTAAACTGGACTGATGCTGAAACAGAAGAAGTTGTAAGCAGCTCCGTAAGCTATCTCTTTACTCCTACAACAGATGTAAATCTTGTTGCCAATTTTGAAAAACTGGGTAAAGTGGGTGATCCTTATGTTTCTACTCCTGAGAGACCGGTTTATTACT
>CAYPPC010000067.1:7328-12420 GCA_964412435.1 uncultured Paludibacter sp. | reverse complement strand
CATGATTATTGCCGAAAACCTGAAAGCTAACAAAAGAGTAAATAACGGAGCTGATTATCTGATGCTTACACGGAAAGTTCTGGAGCAAATTGCCGGCAAAAGGGAGTTTCCCGATAAAGTTTTGCGTACCATTGAGATGGGAGGAACTGAATTTGCTGAAATGAATGTGATCAATGATGATTCAGGTATTATTTATAATCAACAGTATCTCAGCACACTGAGCAGAGATTTTGCGCTGACTATCATCAAGACCTACGCTGATGAAATCCAAAAAGCAGAACTGGATGCTATTTTGAACACTTTAAGCTTTGAAAAATAACTAAGAATAAGTCACCATGTTATCTGAAAAAATAATTGAACTGCTGGTCAGTTCCAATGAAATATCCCCAAGAATGATTCGCAACACACTGACACTCATCAGTGAAGGTGCGACCATTCCATTTATCAGCCGTTATCGGAAAGAGGCCACCGGCGGACTGGATGAAGTGGCTATCGCTGAACTGAAGGAGCAACATGAAAAACTGGTTGAGCTTGAAAAAAGAAAAGAGACAGTTCTCAAAACCATAGAAGAACAGGATAAACTGAGCGATGAACTGCGGGAGCGTATCGAAAACTGCTGGAATGCCACTGAGTTGGAGGACATCTATATGCCCTACAAACCTAAACGTCGTACCCGTGCCGAGATTGCTCGTGAAAAAGGACTTGAATCGCTTGCTAAAATCATTATGAAGCAACAAGCTGACAACATTTTTGAGATTGCATCAAAATATGTAAGTGAAGAGGTTGAAAGCAGTGAAGATGCATTGAAAGGGGCTCAGGATATTATTGCTGAATGGGTGAATGAGAGTGAGAATGCACGTAATGCAATTCGTAGAATTTTTTCTTATGAAGCATTTGTCTCCTCCAGGGTGGTTAAAGGTAAAGAAGAAGAGGCGCAAAACTTCCGTGATTATTTTGAGGCTGAAGAGAAACTATCAAATATCAGCTCACACCGGCTGCTTGCCATGCGCCGCGGTGAAGCTGAGGGTTTTCTTAAAGTAAGTATTTCTCCGGATGATGACAAATGTTTAGAGCGACTCCATCGTATTTTTGTACGCTCTGAAAATGCTTGTGGTGATTTGGTTGGAAATGCAGTCTCTGACGGCTATAAACGCCTTTTGAAACCTTCCATCGAGAATGAATTTGCTGCTGCCAGCAAAGAGAAAGCGGATGTGGCTGCCATTGCAGTATTTGCAGAGAACCTGAAACAGTTGCTTCTGGCACCTCCTTTAGGTCAGAAAAAAGTGATGGGAATTGATCCGGGGTTCCGAACCGGCTGCAAAGTCGTTTGTCTCGATGCCCAGGGCAACTTGCTGCACAATGAAACCATCTATCCGCATCCGCCTCAAAGCGAACGCTCACAGGCTCGCAGGAAGCTGGCGCATATGGTAGAAGTTTATGATATTGAGGCTATTGCCATTGGTAATGGAACTGCCAGTCGTGAAACTGAGCGTTTTGTTCAACAAATCCCTTTTGACCGGAAGGTACAGGTTTTTGTAGTTAGTGAAACGGGTGCATCCATCTATTCTGCCTCTAAAATTGCCCGGGAAGAGTTTCCGGACTATGATGTAACCGTGCGTGGAGCTGTTTCTATAGGTCGCAGACTGATGGACCCTCTGGCTGAGTTGGTTAAAATTGAACCAAGATCGATTGGAGTCGGGCAGTATCAGCACGATGTAGATCAGAGCAAACTCAAAAACTCTCTGGATCAGACGGTAGAAAATGCGGTGAACAGGGTGGGAGTTAACCTGAATACTGCCAGCAAACATTTGCTCACTTACGTATCAGGTGTTGGACCTCAGATTGCACAAAACATCGTTGATTACAGGGCTGAAAATGGTGCATTTCCAAACAGAAAAACGCTCCTGAAGGTGCCTAAACTGGGCCCAAAAACATTTGAACAGTGTGCCGGATTCCTCAGAATTGATCAGGGAGATAATCCGCTGGACAATTCAGCAGTTCATCCTGAAAGTTACCCGGTTGTTGAAAATATGGCCAAAGATCTGGGCAAAACAATTCCGGAATTAATCGCCAATCCCGGAGTTCGCAAAGAGCTGGATATCAACAAATATGTAACCGACACCATTGGTTTACCAACACTTAACGACATTTTAGATGAACTTGAAAAACCGGGACGAGATCCTCGTTCTATTATCAAGGTGTTTGAGTTTGATCCGAACGTAAGCACAATATTTGATCTGCACGAAGGGATGGAACTACCCGGAATTATCACCAACATCACCAATTTTGGTGCTTTCTGTGATATTGGAATTAAGGAGAACGGGTTAATTCATATCTCTAATCTGGCTGACCGCTTTGTAAAGAATTCGACAGACATTGTATCTCTGCATCAGCATGTTAAGGTGCGGGTTCTGGAGGTTGACTTACAGCGAAAACGAATACAACTGAAATTGATTGAGAAGATTTAATAGGCTCTTTGCACGGTTTTTGAGAGAATACAATTAATTAAATTTCAGGAGTTTACTTTAATCTGAATTATATAAAGAAGTATGAAAAAAATTTTAATATCTCTTTTTGTTCTAACAGTTTCTTTTACTGTCTCTGCTCAAAATGACTTTTCCAGACAGTTGTGGCGTAACTTTCATTTGGGTTGGGATGTATATAAAACCAATGACTATCGCTGGCGAAATACCTTTGTAGGCACCGCTTACACGCAAAGTTTTGAAGCCCTTCCAAAAGCTTACTGGTACGTAGGGGGAAGAATAAACTGGAATAAATACACGCTTTATCCAGACGGCAGATATCCTATAGGTGGTAATAATGCAGTACTGAAGACAAGCTCGCTATCTCTGCCAACACAGTTGGGTTATCAGCTTTTTAATGAGAAAGGGTTTGGAATGAATGTTTTCACAGGTCCCACCTTTGAGTTTTTATTCACATCAAAACTGGATGGATACCAATATAATAAAGTAAACTATTTTCAGTCCGGGTGGACAGTCGGAAGCAGCTTGCGATTTTTGCACATCTTTGGAGCAAGGGTATACTACAGCTACTATCCGACATCACTGCTGACAGATTTCGCTATGCCGCGTCAATCATTCTCCTTTTCACTCGGATTCTAATAATCAAGATATAACAATTTTAAAATAAGCTTATGCAACTTTCCATGACCGGTTACGGTAAAGCCGTCGGTGAAATAAACAGTAAAAAAATAGTAGTTGAGGTTAAATCTCTCAACAGCAAACAGCTCGACATCTCTACCCGTATTGCCGGACTTTACAGAGAGAAAGAGCTGGATATCAGAGGAATGATTAGCCAGAAGCTGGGTCGTGGAAAAGTAGAATTCTCGCTCTATTTTGATAATTCAGCCAAAGGAAGCAGCTCCAGAATCAATCAAAACGTAGTAAAATCATACTACGAGCAAATAAAACAGCTTTCAGAAGAAACCGGAATTCCTGTTACGGAAGATTGGTTCTCGATGCTTCTGCGCCTGCCTGATACGCTTAAAACTGAAATCGAAGAACTCGACGAATCGGAGTGGGCTGAAATTGAAAAGCTGGTCGATAAAGCTTTGGATGAACTTATAGAGTTCAGAAAACAGGAGGGTGAAGCGCTGGAAAGAGTCTTTGAAAACAATATAAAGAGTATAGATCAATTGCTCAAAGAGGTGGAACCTTTTGAAAACGAAAGGGTAGAGAAGGTTAAAGAAAGACTTGAAGAGAACCTTGTAACTCTTTCTGAAAAAGTGGAATATGATAAAAATAGGCTAGAGCAGGAACTTATCTTTTATGTAGAAAGACTGGACATCACCGAAGAGAAGGTGCGCCTCAAAAACCATCTGGACTATTTCCTTGAAACTATGCACAGCGAAGCTGCTGCTGGTAAAAAACTAGGATTTATTTGTCAGGAGATCGGACGTGAAGTGAACACTCTGGGATCCAAATCAAATCATAGTGAAATGCAGAAAATTGTGGTTATGATGAAAGATGAACTCGAGCAAATTAAGGAGCAGGTGCTCAATACACTTTAAGACAGAGATAAAAAGAGATGCAAAAACTAATCATATTTTCGGCACCCTCAGGTGCGGGTAAAAGTACCATCATTAACTACTTATTAAAGCAAAATCTGGGGCTTGAATTTTCTATTTCAGCCACTTCACGCCTACCGAGAGGTCGGGAAGTAGATGGAGTTGAATATTACTTCCTTTCTCCTGAAGAATTCAGACAAAAGATTGATAATGATGAGTTTGTAGAACACGAAGAAGTCTATAAGAACACTTACTACGGCACCCTTCGCAGCGAAGTAGACAGAATTACATCAGAAGGAAAGACTGTTATATTTGATGTGGACGTATTGGGAGGCGTGAACCTGAAAAAGATCTTTGGCAGCAAAGCTTTAGCAGTATTTATTGTACCGCCAAGTATCGACGCACTCCGCGATCGGCTAAAAAAACGTCAAACCGACAGCGATGAAATGATTGAAAAAAGAGTGGGTAAGGCTGAGTACGAACTGGGCTTTTCTCCTCAATACGACATCATTGTTGTAAACGATAAACTTGAATTGGCCAAACAGGAAGCACTCAAGGCAGTCAAAGAGTTTTTAGCAAAATAATTAAACGACTAAATGAACAGAAAGAAGGGTAGTCCTGTAAAGATTCTGAGGCAGGGGCAAAAGGACCGGGAGTCAGACAAAGAGTTGACAGGCCTGTTTTTTGGCTCTTTTAATCCTGTTCATCTTGGACACATCCGCCTGGCAGATTACATTTACGAGCACACACCACTCAAAGAGCTCTGGTATGTAGTTAGTCCCCGGAATCCGCTGAAAGCAGCAGAAGGATTGCTGGACGAAGAGTTGCGAAAAAAAATGATTGAGCTGGCTATTCCTGACAAACCCTACCTTCGGGTTTGCGATGTAGAGTTTAGTATGCCGAAGCCATCCTACACCATTGATACTTTGCAGCGCCTGAAGGCAGATTTCCCTCAAAAAAGGTTTGTTCTGCTGATGGGTAGTGATAATCTGCAAATTTTTGACCAGTGGAAAGATTATAAACAGATAATGAATCTGTTTCAAGTATGGGTTTATCCGCGGAAAG
>CAYPPC010000067.1:6433-7257 GCA_964412435.1 uncultured Paludibacter sp. | reverse complement strand
CTTTTTTTGAAATATCATCTACAGAGATCAGGGAGCGAATACAAAAAATGCAGGACACAAGCGATTGGCTGCATCCTGCAGTATTTCAATTTATTGCAGATAATAATCTTTATAAATAGGGATTTGATTCCCGCTCTTCACCTATGGTTGTGGACGGTCCGTGACCGCTATAAACCACTGTTTCATCAGGCAGCGGAAGCAATCTGTTCTGAATAGCTCCAATAAGTGTAGCATAATCCCCCTTTTCAAAATCGGTGCGGCCAATGGAGCCGCTAAACAGTGCATCTCCGGAAAAAACCACTCCGGCCTTTTCATTATAGAAGGAGAAACTTCCCGGAGAGTGACCCGGAGTATGAAGTGCTTTTAACACCGTGTTTCCAAATTTAATCTCTTGATTATCTGCAATATGTGACCCAGGGTATTGAATAGGCTCCGTGTAGGGAATACCATAGGCAGCTGCACCGGCATGTATTTTCTCCAGCAGAAACTCATCTTCCTCTCCGGCAAGCGGCTCTAAACCGTAGGTATCATGGATAAACTTATTGCCAAACTGATGATCCAGGTGCAAATGAGTATTAAGCAGAAGCACCGGTTTCAGACCTTCCTCTTCAATAAAGGTTTTAATCTCACTTTTTTCACGGTCAAATAGCATTCCGGCATCTATAATAGCAGCTTCACCAGTTTCGTCCCAGATAAGATATGTATTCTCCTGGAACATATTAAATACGAATTGTTTAACCTTCATAATTCAATTAATTAAGCCCGGCAAAAACATATCAGGGCTTTTATATTCAATATTATATTATATATCTTTCAAACTAATT
>CAYPPC010000067.1:3756-6362 GCA_964412435.1 uncultured Paludibacter sp. | reverse complement strand
CACCTTCAAAACAATCTTTCAGGTCAAATACCTCCGCAATTTTTTTATAATTCTCCATTTCCCGCTCCAGTTCGCCACCTTTCAGACAAATCAGGCCGTTGGGTACCGCATTTTGCTGTTTGTTTGTCACATTCTTTCTACTTAGCTTCACCAAATCATCCAGCGGCATCACAGCACGGCTCACTACAAAATCATATTTAGCCTTCTCCTCCTGAATACGAACATGCTTTAACTCGATGTTTTTCAGTCCAATGGCATCCGACACCTCTTGTCCTACTTTAATCTTTTTACGGATACTGTCGATCAGCGTAAAGTGCACCCCGGGGTATAAAATAGCGAGTGGTACACCCGGAAAACCGCCGCCTGTACCTACATCAATCACTTTGCTGCCATCTTTGAAATCAAAGAACTTTGCAATGCCCAGAGAGTGCAGTACATGTCTTTCATAAAGATTTTCCACATCTTTACGAGATATTACATTTATTTTCGAATTCCAATCAAGGTACAATGCATACAAAGCAAAAAATTGCTCTTTCTGCTTTTCACTTAAATTAGGGAAGTGTCTGATTATCTGATCCATATGGAATTAAGTTTATAATCTACTTTCAAAATTACGCTTTTCTGCTGAAATAAAAAAATCAGGAAAAATTTCCTTGAATTGCGTATTGCTCAAAATTTCGTAACTTTGCACCCGCAAAATTCATAACAATAATAATTATATGAAAGCTTATGTATTTCCCGGACAGGGAGCACAATTTGTTGGAATGGGTAAAGATCTGTATGACAATTCACCCGTTGCAAAAGAGTATTTTGAAAATGCCAATGAAATTCTCGGTTTCCGCATTACTGATTTAATGTTTGAAGGAACACCTGAAGATCTGCGTCAGACAAGAGTTACTCAACCTGCAGTATTTCTGCACTCGGTGATTAGCGCTATTGCTTTGGGAGAAGAATTTCGACCTGATATGGTTGCCGGCCACTCATTGGGCGAATTTTCAGCCCTGGTAGCTGCCCGTGCACTTACCTTTGAAGATGGCCTGAAGCTCGTTTACGCACGTGCTATGGCGATGCAGAAGGCCTGTGAGCTCGAACCATCCACCATGGCTGCCGTACTTGGTCTCGACGACGAAACAGTAGAGAATGTATGTGAAGAGGTAAATAAAGAACACACAGTGGTTGCAGCTAACTATAACAGTCCCGGCCAGCTGGTTATTTCCGGTTCCATTGAAGGAATTGACAAAGCCTGTGAGATACTGAAAGAAAAAGGTGCACGCCGTGCGTTGAAACTGCCTGTAGGCGGAGCATTTCACTCACCATTGATGGAGCCCGCACGCCAGGAGCTGCAGGCAGCCATTGAAGCAGCTGTTGTCAGCGAACCCATTTGCCCTGTTTACCAAAACGTAAACGCGCATCCGCAAACAGATCCTGAATCGATTAAAAACAATCTGATTGCTCAGCTGACCGCTCCGGTATTCTGGACGCAGACCGTTAAAAACATGATTAACGATGGAGCTTCTGAGTTTATTGAACTCGGCCCGGGCGATGTTCTTAAAGGATTGGTGAAGAAAGTGAATCCGGATATCAAAACTGCCTGATAAATCCGGTTTTTACCGACAGATAAAAGAGACACGATTATTTGCATATTCGTGTTTTTTTTATGCTTTTTATTTTGATATAAGGAATTATTTCTTTAATTTTGCGAGGTCAAAAACATTGATTTAATGACACCAGAGAGATCTTTTTCTATTAACTATAAAAACAACCAATTTAATTACAAAAAACAAGGTTTATGTCAAAAAAACTATTGATCCGAGACCTAACTCTTCGTGACGGACAGCAGTCCTCTTTTGCAACCAGAATGAGTCAGGAACAAATTGACCGTGTATTACCATTTTACAAACACGCGAATTTTTACGCAATGGAAGTTTGGGGTGGAGCAGTGCCCGATTCAGTAATGCGTTATCTGGGTGAAAACCCATGGCATCGTTTAGAGAAAGTACATGCAGGTGTTGAAGGCACTTCAAAACTGACTGCACTTTCACGTGGTCGTAACCTCTACGGCTATGCACCTTATCCAGACGAGATTATTGATGGTTTTTTCGAAAAAGCCGTAGATAGCGGCTTAGACATTATGCGTATTTTTGATGCGCTGAATGATGTGAATAATATTAAGTCGAGTGTGGCTTCTATCAAAAAGCAGGGAGGCATGGCTGACTGTGCTGTTTGCTACACCATCGACCCAAAATATGAAGACGAAGTAACTATTGTAGAGAAAAAGAGTTTCTTCGGTCTGAAAAAGAGAACAGAAGAGATCCGCACCAAACGTGAGCCGGTTTTCACCGACACCTATTTCCTGAATAAAGCCAAGGAGATGGTAGCGTTGGGTGCCGACATGATTACTATTAAAGATATGAGCGGTCTTATTCCGCCTTCAAGAGTAGCTTCTCTGGTTTCTCTCTTCAAAAAAGAGTTGCCTGTTCCTATTGATTTCCACACCCACTGTACGCCCGGATTTGGTTTAGCATCTGTTTTAGCTGCTATCGTAAACGGTGCTGACGTGGTTGATACCAATATCTGGTACTTTGCAGGTGGTCCTGCAGCACCGG
>CAYPPC010000067.1:0-3746 GCA_964412435.1 uncultured Paludibacter sp. | reverse complement strand
CGGGTAGCCCGACTGGTTCCTTTATTCAAACAGCAGTTGAACGTACCAATTGATTTCCATACCCATTGTACACCCGGTTTCGGGTTGGGAGCGGTGCTTACTGCCATCATTCATGGCGCTGATATCGTCGATACCGTTATTTGGAATTTTGCCGGTGGACCGGCTGCCCCTGCCATCGAATTGATCTATGTTTTCTGTAAGAAAATGGGCATCGAGCTGGATATCGATATGGAAGCTATAGCTAAAATCAACAAAGAGCTGTTTGACATTCGCAAAGAGCTGGCTCAGTTTGACACCGGTGAGAAATTCCCGAACCCATTCAATCCACTTACAGACACACTGCCTGCAGAGATTGACAAGGAGTTTGATAAAGCTATTGAGGCCGTTAACGCCAATAACGAAGAGGCACTTCTGGCTGCATGTCACGCTATTGAAGCTTACTTTGGTTTCCCGAAACCGGACAGCCTGGTGCGCGAAGCTGAAATTCCCGGCGGAATGTACACCAACATGGTAGCTCAGCTCAGACAGTTCAACTCCATGGATATTCTGGAAGACGCCATGAAGCTGATTCCGAGCGTACGTCTTGATTCAGGATTACCTCCACTGGTTACTCCTACCAGTCAGATTGTTGGTGCTCAGGCGGTTGCTTCAGCGCTGAACATCAAAAATGGTCGTCCTAAATATGCCAATCCTTCCAACCAGTTTATTGCACTGGTTAAAGGTGAGTATGGTAAAACACCGGTAGCTATCGATCCTGAATTCAGACGTCAGATCACCGGTTCTCCGGAGGAAATTCCTTATGATACAAGTAAATACAGAAAACAGGATAACCCGCAGTTGCCTGAGTTTGGCGGAGTAAATCTGGCTAAAGATGAGAAAGACCAGCTGCTTCTTGAACTCTTCCCTGCAGTTGCACTCAACTATTTGAAAGGTATCAGAGAGCAGGAATTCCAGGCCAAACAAGCCGATCAGCCTGTTAACAACAAGGTAGAAGAGGTTAAAGCAGAAGAGAAAGCAGCGCCTGTCAAAGGTAAGCTGGTAACTTCTCCGCTTCCCGGAACTGTATTTAAAAACCTGGTAAATATAGGTGACGTCATTAAGAAAGAAGAGACCGTATTCATCCTCGAAGCGATGAAAATGGAGAATAACATCATTTCTGATTATGCCGGTAAAGTGATCAATGTGTTTGTTCAGCCGGGTGATGTGGTTCGTGAAGGTACACCACTGGCAGAAATTGAAGTTTAAGAACTCAAATTCAATTCGGAAACTGCTTGATTTCCGGTTTAATTTATAAAAGAGAGGGCAGAGTGGGGAACTTTGCCCTTTTTTTCTTAATTTTGTACTTCATTTGAAAAAGAAATTATAGAATCAATCATTTTGAACAATGTACCGACTTATTGCAGTTTTGCAAAAAAAGGTGCATTGAATAAAAACAGTTATAACAGATGTTTAGAACAAACACATGCGGTGAGTTGAGACTTGCCGATCAGGGTAAAATGGTGACACTCAGCGGCTGGGTGCAACGTGTACGCAGTATGGGCGGAATGACTTTTGTCGATTTGCGCGACCGCTATGGAATCACGCAACTGGTTTTCAACCAGGAAGTTAATGCTGAATTGAATGAGCACGCCAATGATTTGGGTCGCGAATATGTGATTCAGATTAAAGGTGAAGTTGCCGAACGCAGCAGCAAAAACAAAAATATTCCTACCGGTGAAATTGAGATACTGGTGAACGAATTAAATGTGCTGAACAAATCAAAAACGCCTCCTTTCACCATCGAGGACAAAACGGATGGTGGTGATGATCTGCGCATGAAATACAGATACCTGGACTTACGCCGCAATGTGGTACGTGCCAATCTCGAACTGAGACATAAAATGACCATCGCTGTTCGACACTACCTCGATCAGCTCGGTTTTCTGGAGGTAGAAACACCTGTTCTGATTGGCTCCACGCCGGAAGGGGCACGCGACTTTGTGGTACCTTCGCGCATGAACCCGGGACAGTTTTACGCTCTGCCGCAATCTCCTCAAACACTCAAACAACTTTTGATGGTTTCCGGTTTTGATCGTTATTTTCAAATTGTTAAGTGCTTCAGAGATGAAGACTTGCGGGCAGACCGCCAGCCTGAGTTTACCCAGATCGACTGCGAAATGGCGTTTGTTGAGCAGGAAGATATACTGCAAACATTTGAAGGATTAACCAAATACCTCTTCAAAGAGCTGAAGGGAATCGAAATCAATGAACCATTTGGCCGGATGAGCTGGCACGATGCCATGAAATATTATGGTTCAGACAAACCGGATCTGCGATTCGACATGAAGTTTGTAGAGCTGAAAGAAGCTGTATCCGGGCGGGATTTCATCGTTTTTGACTCTGCTGAATATGTGGGTGGTATCTGCGCTAAAGGATGTGCTGTTTACACAAGAAGAGAGTTGGATCAGCTGACTGACTTTGTGAGACGCCCGCAAATTGGTGCGAAAGGACTGGTTTATATCCGCTATAATGAGGATGGCAGCCTGAAATCCTCTGTTGATAAGTTTTATTCTGAAGAGGACTTAAAGCGTATTGCAGAGATGTTTAATGCTGAAAAAGGTGACCTCATCCTTATCCTGGCAGGCGAAATGAGACATACACAACGTGCTCTTTGCGAATTGCGTCTGGAGATGGGGGAGAGACTGGGTCTTCGCGACAAGAATAAATTCGCTCCGCTCTGGGTGGTTGACTTCCCCTTACTGGAATGGGATGAAGAGACAGAGAGATTTTATGCGATGCACCATCCGTTTACAGCTCCAAAGCCTGAAGATATTGCTCTGCTTGACAGCGATCCGGGAGAGGTTCGTGCCAACGCTTACGACATGATTATCAATGGAGTAGAACTAGGTGGTGGATCTATTCGTATCCATGACAGCGAGATGCAGGCTAAAATGTTTGATGTGCTCGGATTTACACCGGAACAGGCACAACAACAATTTGGCTTTTTAATGGACGCATTTCAATATGGTGCACCTCCTCATGGCGGACTGGCTTACGGTTTAGATAGATTTGTCTCTATTTTTGCGGGATTAGATAGTATCAGAGATGTTATCGCATTCCCTAAAAACAACTCAGGCCGCGATGTTATGCTGGATGCACCGAACGTAATTGATCCTGTGCAGTTGGATGAGCTGAATTTGAAAGTAATTCCTAAAAAAAGGGAAGAAGCGTAGTTTGACGATTAAGTAAAAATACTACGTTAAAAAAACAGTATAAAAGCGACTATATTTCTTAAAGAAGTTTGGTCGCTTTATTTATATATAATCATTATTGTCCGAAAAAATGCTTATTTTTGCTTCTAAGATACGACGGATGAGGATATTGGGCAGCTTGTTGCACATCTGTAGTAGTTTTAACCGTGAGGTTTGAATGAAAAGTTAGAATTTAATTATTTGTAAGAAAAAGAAAACACAATGAAACGTAGAGATTTTATAAAAAACTCATTAGTGATTGGCATGGGTGTCTGTGCGCCTAATTTATTGCATGCTTCGGATAAGAAAGAGTCGGAGCACAAAGCAGTAACTCAGCAACCAGCCAGAAGCACTGATAAACCTCATGTTATCTTTATAATGAGTGATCAGCAACGTGCAGATGCGCTTGGATGTATGGGCAACAAGGCGGTGATTTCGCCCAATATTGACAGATTGGCTAAAGAGGGAACGCTGTTTGTAAGTGGTTACTCTTCGGTGCCAAGCAGTACACCTGCA
>CAYPPC010000066.1:8395-12488 GCA_964412435.1 uncultured Paludibacter sp. | reverse complement strand
CATAGTAGTACATCATAATTCTGATAGCAAACTCCCCATCAGTACTCACTGTAGCCGGTACATCAAAGTTGAATTCGAGCAGATGTGTTTGTCCGGATACTCCAATACTGTTAATACGTTTTGTGCCAACAATTTCATTGCTTGAGAGAACTCCGTCATTATTCCAGTCTGCCCAAATACGAACAGCATAAGGATCTTTGTCTCCGGAATCATAATTTTTTGCAGTTACATTAAGAGTGTAATTCCCTCCTGGCTCCAGTCCTAAAACATGAGTTTCACGCAGATCAATCCACTGATCTGTAGCATCATAGTCAATCGACTTCTCATCATCATTAAACTGTAGTTTTGAAATAAATGCGTAAGGTCTGTATATAGGGTTTGGCGGGCAAAGCTCTTCTTTGTCTATCGGGTCAGTTGGATCAGTATCAACTTCTCCAACTGCAGCACTGAAGTCCACAACAGTTCCACCTGCAAATTCACCGCAAGCTTCTCCGCCGGTATCGTCAAGATACAACATGGCTCTGATACCAAATTCAACATTCTCATCGACATTAGCCGGTATTTCTAAATTAAACTCAAACTCGTGCTCAGTAACACTATAACCTAAATAGGTGTTTTGCTCATAGTACTTGTAATACTCTCCTTCTATTTCAACAAGGTTTGTAACAACTTCTTCGTGCACGAGCTCACCATCATTATTCCAGTCAACCCAAACTTTCAAATCACAGGCATTCCATCCACTTAAGTCTAAGTCATGGTTTTTAATAGTTAGGTACAGAGTTTGATTTCCGCCTCCTTCAAGATTTATTACAAACGATTCGCGCAGGTTAATCCATTGATTATTTTCGTCAAAATCAATAGTCCTTTCACTATCCGCAAATCTGATTTTTGAAATAAAGACGTTAGGACTACCTACGAAAGCAGGTGCACAAAACTCCTTAATATCTTCTTTCATACGAAAGTTATTTAAATAGTTTTTGCTTAAATCACCGCCTGCAAACAATTGTCCTAGAACAAAAGTCAGTAAAAATAAACTTAAGAATAGTTTTCTTTTCATGGTAAATAATTTTTAATGATTAATTATTAGTAAAATGGTATTGGGTGGGCCTAAGAGGAGGAAAGCAACGTCTCGTCCTCTTAACCTCGTGTTTTCATTCTAAAAAGACTTTCTAAACAAACTCGTGGGCCACTGCCTGAGTTTTATTTCAAAAACTGAATCTTTGTGCTGGTAACAGGTTACGCAATTTTGCATAACCTGTTCCAATGCACTAAACATTATTCTAAAATTACTTTTTTGATTATTTCATCATCATCAATCTGTAGTTTCAAGAAGTAAATTCCTCTGGAAAATGCTGAAAGATCAATGGATTGAACCGATGCATCGCTTGAGCCAACAAGCATGCCGTCAATCGAGTAAAGTGAATATCCGGTTATCAAATCACTGTCGATATACAAAATATCTCGTGTCGGATTCGGATAGATATTAACTCTTTCTGCCTGAAGCTTATTGGTGCCGGTAGCAGCGCTTACATATACAAAGTACTCTTCATACTGGGCACTTTCAACCGAACCGCAAGGATTTTCGCTAACAGTAGCAGTACCATAGTGTAACAACACCCTCATTCGTAAGGGTTGATCTGTTGCGGCATCTTCAGGAACGGTGAAGTTAAAGGTTTTCACTATAGGATTGCCCTTGGGTCCAATCTGAGGAATAACATCCACCTGACCTTCTTCAGTTGCTATATAACCGTCACTATTCCAATCTACATAGGCACGAACTACATAAGGGTCTTCATTGCCCGAGTCATAATTCTTGACAGTGACCTCCATGGTATAGGATTTACCTGTTTCCAGATATACATGCTTACTTTGGTCTGAAGTAAAATCTTCATATACCGCCGGCACGCTCTGAACCTCTGAATCATTAATCATTCCGTTAAAGGATACTTTAGCAATTTGTGCATAAGGGCGATATCTCACTTGCGGATCGCAAGGCTCTTGTTTGGGTGGTTCCGGACTTTTCGGTTCCCCAATCCAGGCGCTGTAATCTTCCACATCACCACTGTCAATTGTACCACAAGGATCTACCCCGTCATTACCCTGCTCAAAGTGTAACATTACTCTGAAACCAATTTTTTTACCAACCGGAAAATCTTCGGGAACAGTAACATCAAAAGTTACTTCATGCTTTGTCCCGGAATCACCAATACGGGCAATCCGTTTAGTTCCAATTAACTCTGAGGATGATAAAACAAAATCACCATTCCAGTCAATCCATAAACGAACTAAATAAGGATCATTTTTGCCTGATCTCACATTCTCAACAGTAGTTTTTAGTGTGTAGGTTTTACCTGCTTCTTCAAATCCGGCAATAGCAACATCACGTAAGTCTTTATACTGCTCACCATCGCTATCTGTTTCGCTGACCATACCGGCAAACTCAACCTTCTTAATATGCGCATATTGAGCCCAGCGAACATTAAACATACAGAACTCAGTATAAGGATCTTCAAACATTACTTTAGTTATAAAGTCCTCATCACCAATCTCTCCATCGCCTGAGAGCATATTTGGTTTTAACACAACGAGTAAGTCTTCAACACTATGTCTTGCCTCATGATTCAGCGCTGTGCCATTGAACACAAGTATGGCTTTGACATTAGAAGTAACTGTTAACACAGGAGTTAAACCTTCCGGCAAACCGGTAATTGTATAATCTGTACCAAGGGTCATTTGCCCGGTCCGGGCAAATGTTCTTCCATTTGAGCCGGTGAAAGTTAATTCACCTCCAACCTGTCCCTGGTTATCGACTGTCTCGTGAAAACCAGCTGTTGTACTTGTAGCCATCACAACAGGAGATTCTACATAAGAGTCATCCACTCCGGTGGCTATCAGGTTTGCCGGTTTCCACAGAGTGTTTCTGGCTCTTTGCCCTAAATAATACTCCATCAACTCAACCTGACCGGCCGTGAAATGCTTATAGTTGGTACTATAATTCATAAAGTTTTCCCAGTCAGTATAGTCACCCTCACAGTTTACCCGGTCTTTGGGCCAATGAGATGTTTCCACCGGGGGTGTGTCTTCGACACCATCATTAGGGTAAGTACATCCACCTTGAAAAGTGTGATGCAGTCCTAAAAAGTGTCCAAACTCATGGGTCAAAATTCTTCTAAAGTTTTCATCCGTATTACTTCCCAGGTAACTTCCATTATAAACAACACGTGCCGTGTTGCTTTGTGTCATACCAATATTGGGTAACCAGGCTACACCTGAATTAAAATAATCACCATCATTATATAAATCACGCATAATATACACGTTCATATATTTGGAGTTATCCCAGGCATATTTTCTAATTTCATCATCATAGCCCGATGACTCTCCAAAGCCTGCTTTATTTTCATAAAACAGCACTCCGGTTGTAGGCCTGCCGGTAGGGTCTATTTTTGCCAGACGGAACTCAATATTTAGAGGTTTTTTAATTTCCTCGAACCGACTACTGGGGTCATTGGAATGATATCCTGATGTCAGTCCCTGAAAATCCTTATTTGTTGCATCAAGTGCATCTTTTACACGATTATAAGAAACCCTGGCTCCGGAGTTAAAACTTGTCCCAAAAACATGAAACACTACCGGTATTACGTACTGGTCCGGAGCATCATCGGCCTTCACTTGCTGCCTAAACAGCATCAGTTCCTTTTGCAGCTCCTTCTCAAGCTCAGGACTTGCCTCGATCATCAGTTGATGCTGGTGATCAAATCCACAACGTGCCTGCTGAGCAAAAGATCCGGTTAATATACCCGTAAGCAATATAAAAGCAATTAATATTAAATTTCTTTTCATTTTTATGTTCTTAAAATTTTTCGTCTGTATTACTTCAATGCACTGTTATTTTGCTTTTCCATCAGAGGAATAGGCAAGAATGCATGTTCTGACGAGTTAAAGTTGGTTTTTCCTGCCTGCTGCATAGCTTCATCTAATTTACCCCAGCGGCGCAGGTCATAAAAACGAACATTCTCTAATACAAACTCCATGATACGCTCATGCTCAATTTGTGCTTTTACGTCATCATAGCTCGTTCCTGTCATAGGAG